>CAYMQR010000705.1:0-2480 GCA_964392195.1 uncultured bacterium
ACCGAGACCCCGCTCGCGGTCTACAACGCGACTGCGCTCGCGACGATCGCGATCTCCGCGTGCGGCGCCTTCCTGCTCGGCGGCGCGCTCACCGGCAGCGCCGCCGCCGGCTTCGTGGCCGCGGCGATCTTCGCGTTCAACCCGCTCCACCTCGACCGGCTCGGCCAGCTCAACATCCTCGCGATCCAGTGGCTGCCGTGGCTGGTGCTCGCGGCGCGCTGGCTCTTCGACCGGCCGACGCTGGCGCGCGGCGCGGCGCTGGCCGCGGTGCTCTTGCTGGGCATCACCAGCGGCGGCCACCAGGCGGTGTTCGCCGCCGGCGTGCTGGGCTGGACGCTGGTGGTGCTGACCGTGGCGCGCGCGGCGACGCGCTGGCGCGGTGCGGCGCTCGGGCTCGCCGCGATCGCGGTCGCCGGGGCGCTCTTCTACCCGCTCGCCAAGCCCTACCTGACGGGCGCGTCCGACCACAATCGCCAGCGCTCGATCAGCGACGTCATCCGCCAGAGCCCGAACCCCGACGACCTGCTGGCGATCGACAGCGTCGCGCATCGCTGGCTGCGGGAGCGCGCGGGCGACGCCCCCGGGGCGCCGAGCGCGGCCGGCGGCGGCGCCCCCGCCACCACCACGCCCGAGCCCAAGGCGACGCTCTTTCCCGGGGTGATCGCCTGGGTCGCCGGGCTCGCCGGGCTGGTGGTGCTGCTCGGCCGCCGCGAGGACCGCGAGTGGCTGGCGCTCTTCGCCGGGCTCACCCTGGCCGGGTTCGCGCTCAGCCTCGGCATCCACCTGCCCGGCTACGCGTTCCTGTTCGAGCACGTCGGGCCGCTCCACATGATCCGCGCGCCGTCGCGCTTCACGCTGGTGGGGCTGCTCGGGCTGGCCGGGCTCGCGGCGTTCGCGACCCAGGCGGCGATCGAGCGCTTCGGCGGCGGACGCCGCTGGATTCCCGCGCTGATCGCGGGCGGGATCGCGGTGCTCCAGCTCGCGGAGACGTTCGACCCGGTCGGCGAGAACACCTACCACTACGACCCGCCGCCACGCGTCTACCGCTGGCTCGCCGAGCAGCCCGGCGAGTTCGGGGTCCTCGAGCTGCCGAGCACCTGGCAGCTCAACGCGTTCTACCTGGTCTACTCGAGCTACCACTGGAAGGACCTCGTGAACGGCTTCAACGCGAGCTACATGACGCCGTTCCACCGCCACCTGCTGTTCGAGGTCATGGACGACTTCCCGCGCGGCGAGAGCCGCGACGCGCTCGCCGAGGTGCTCGGGCTGCGCTACGTGGTGCTGCACACCGCGCCGAGCGAGACGAGCTTCCGCATGCGCGGTCACTACCACGCCCGCGAGCGCGTGAAGCGCGCCCTCGACGAGCCGCTCGACTGGCTGCGGCCGGTGTGGAGCGGAGACGGCAGCACGGTGGTCGAGCTGGTCGAGCCCGAGGCGGGTCGGATCGGCCGCAGCCACCGGCGGATCGCTCCCGGCCGGATGCTGCGGGGCGCGACGCTCACCTTCGAGGCCCGCGCCCTCGGTGCCGACGAGACGCCCGCGGGCGTGCCGCCGGCGCGACGGCTGACGGTGCTCCTCGGCGGCGCCGAGCTCGGCCGCGTCGAGGTGGCGCCCGGGTTCCAGGCGCACCACCTCCCGATCCCCGCCGAGCGCGTCCGCCACGGCATGAACGAGCTGCGTTTCGTCCCCGAGGGCGCCGACCCGGCGGCCGCACGCAACGTCCAGGTGGCGTTGCGCCACGTCGCGATCGAGGGCGGCGCTTTACGCTGACGCGGCCGCGACGTTAGTTTCCAGGATTCCCGAATCGCCGAGTGGAGAACGACATGGCCTCACCGACCCAGATCACCGAGCGCCGCCGCAAGGTCAAGACGCGCCGCGCGAACCGCAACCGCAAGTCCACCATGGCGCGCAAGGGCTCGACCCCGCCGTTCCCGATCCACGTCGACACCGCGGAGAAGCCCGCCCAGGGCAAGTGAGCCGCGGCCGCTCGAACCGCGCCGCCCCCGCGGCGCGGCGCTGACTCGATGGCCGGCGACTCCATCCTCGTGGCTCCCGGCGTGCGGATGGCGCACGTCCCGGGCTTCGCGTTCGGCTTTCCCCAGGGCAACAACGTCTACCTGCTCGGCGACCGGGACCCCGTCCTGGTCGACACCGGAATGCCCGGTGAGGTCGGCCAGAAGGTCCTGACCGGACTCTTCGCCGACGCCGGGATCCGCGGTCCGCGCCGCCTGCTCGCGACCCACCTGCACCGCGACCACGTCGGCTCGTGGCCGTGGCTGCGCGAGCGCTTCGGCACCGAGCTGTGGGTCCACCCGCTCGAGTCCGGCAACGCGTTCGCGAGCGTCGACGCCAGCGAGGCGGACGCGGAGCTCACCGACGGCCAGGTCGTCGAGTGCGACGGCGTCGAGGCGCGCGTGGTGTTCACGCCGGGGCACAGCCCGGGGCACGTCGTGCTCGAGCTGCCCGCCGCCCGACTCCTC
>CAYMQR010000706.1:0-2479 GCA_964392195.1 uncultured bacterium
GGTGTGCGCTCGTGCCGCCGGCTCGAGGGGCGGGCTCGCTCGGCCGCGCGCTTCGGCCCACCCGTCGAGTGGGTGGAGCGGCGCGTTCGAGTCAGCTCGTGCTCGGTCCGACTTCCGAGTGGATTTCCCGGCTTTTCGTGGGGCGCTGACGCGCCGTGGGGGGCGAAAGGGTATGGACCTGCCGGAGGTGTGTCAAGGCGCCACGGAGGCCTCCGCGGCGCGCTCTTTCCGGGCCGTCGTCAGCGACCGGCGGGCTTCGGCGGCAGCACCAGCTTGGTCCCGGCGCGGACCTCGTCGGCGTCGCTGAGCTTGTCCTTGTTGGCGTCGCGGATCAGCGTCCAGTAGGACTGCGCGCCGTACATCTTCTCGGCGATCGTGTGCAGGTTCTCGCCCTTGCGGACCGTGTAGGTCTGGGGGGCGTTCTTCGCCGAGGACGCGCTCGAGCCGCCGGCGGCGACCGCCGACGCGGGCGGAAGCACCAGCGTCATGCCGGCGCGGACGTCGCCGGGATTCGGGAGGCGGTCGCGGTTGGCGTCGTAGATCACCTTCCAGGCCGCTTCGGTCTTGTACTGCGCGCGGGCGATCTCGTAGAGGGTCTCGCCCTTCTTCACCACGTACGTGCGGGACGCGGACACCGCGGCGGCCGGCTCGGTCTCCTCCGGCGCGGCGGCGGGGGCGGCTCGCTCCTCCGGCTCGGGCTCGGGCGCCGCCTCCGCGGCGGCGGCGCGGGCGTTCGCGGCCTCCTTGAGCCGCTCGCGCTCCTCGCGGATGGCGCGCGCGGTGTCCTCGGGCGTGGGGGCCGTGCGGGTCGAGCCGTCGCCGCTCGGGAACTCCTGCGGTGCATCCATCGGCGCGTCGGGGGCCGGCGCCTCGATGCGCTCCGGCAGCGCGCCGTCGACCATCGTCGGCGGCGCCGGCGGGATCGGAACGCTCGGCGCCGACGGCGCCGCGGGTGCCGCGGCCTTGGCCGCGCCGCCGGGCTTCACCAGCGGCGAGAGCTGGACGCCCTCGTTCGAGGTCGGCGCCTCGGTGAACCCCGAGTCGGTGCGCGGCTCGGCGAGGCCGTCGTCGCGCGGCGCGCTGCTCTGGCCGCCGGAGGCGGCGTCGGCGAGCCGGCGCGCCTTCTTCAGCGACTCGCGCGCCTGGTCGTAATCGCCCTGATCGATGAAATCCTGCCCCTCGACGAGCGCCGCTCCCGCCTCCTGGAAGCGCTCCGGCGACTTCTCGGCGGCGCCCGCGCTCGACGCGGTCTGGTAGGCGCGCCACGCGGCGTCGAGCTCGGCGAGGGGCGGATGCGCGCAGGCGCCCACCAGCAACGCGGCGGCAGCGAGCCGCCGATGGTCGAGCTTCATCACTTGTTCCCCCCGTCCGCTACGGCGGTTCGGGCCAGGCGAATATTCAATTCACGGAGCTGCGACTCGGCGACCTCGGCGGGTGCGCCGCTCAGCGGACACGTCCCCTTCTGGGTCTTGGGGAACGCGATCACGTCGCGGATCGACTGCGCGCCGGCCAGGATCGTGACCAGCCGGTCGAGGCCGATCGCGAGGCCGGCGTGCGGCGGTGCGCCGAAGCTCAGCGCGTCGAGCAGGAAGCCGAACTTCTCGCGCGCCTCCTCCGCTCCGATGCCGAGCAGCTTGAACATGCGCTCCTGCACCGGCTCGGCGTGGATACGGACGCTGCCGCCACCCACCTCGCTTCCGTTGAGCACCAGGTCGTAGGCGTTCGAGCGCGCGGCGCCGGGGTCGGTTTCGAGCAGCGGCACGTCTTCCTCGAGCGGCGACGTGAACGGGTGGTGCATGGCGACCCAGCGGCGCGCCTCGTCGTCGTAGTCGAGGAGCGGGAACTCGGTCACCCAGAGCAGCGCCAGCTCGTTCTGCGGGATCAGCTTCATCTGCTCGCCGAGGTGCAGCCTGAGCCGCCCCAGGATCTCCTGCGAGGCGCGCTTGGCGCCAGCGACGAACACCGCGAGGTCGCCCTCGCCCATCTCGAGGATCTGGTCGATCTCGGTGCGCGCCGCGTCGGGGAAGAACTTGGCGATCTGGCCGGTCCAGGCGCCCTGCTGCTTCTTGATCCAGCCCAGCCCCTTGGAGCCGAACGACTGCGCGACCGCGGAGAGCGCGTCCATCTCGGTGCGGCTGAACGCCGCGCCGCCCGGCACGCGCATGCCGATCACCGCGCCGCCGCCCTTCACCACCTCGAGGAACACCTTCATCTCGGAGCGGCCGGCGGCGGCGGTGACCTCGCGCAGCTCGAGGCCGAAGCGGAGGTCGGGCTTGTCGGAGCCGAAGCGGCTCATCGCCTCGGCGTACGGCATGCGGTGGAAGGGGCGCTCGACCTCGACTCCGCGACCCACCTGGATCGCGCTCGCGACCACGTCCTCGACCACCTCCATCACCGCGTCCGCGCCCGCGAACGACATCTCGAGGTCCACCTGGGTGAACTCGGGCTGGCGGTCGGCGCGCAGGTCCTCGTCGCGGAA
>CAYMQR010000707.1:0-2468 GCA_964392195.1 uncultured bacterium
CCACCAACGCCATGCGCAGCACCGGCTCCAGCGCCATGCGCCGCGCCAGCCCGATCGGCTCGAGCCCGGCGACGAGCCCCACGCCCACGTGCGGGTCGAAGAAGGTCGCGTGCTCGGCGGCGATCACCAGGTCACTGTCGGCGACGAAGTGCAGTCCGCCCGCGCAGCACATGCCGTTCACCGCGGTGATCACCGGCTTCCAGCAGCGGTTGTGGAGCGCGGTGAGCTTGACCGACGAGAGCTTCCCCTTCTGGCCCTCGACGCCGAAGTTGGCGGAGCCCGCGGCGACGTCGGCGACGTCGAAGCCGGTGGAGAGCGCCTTCTCGCCGGCGCCGGTGACGATCACCACCGCCACCTCGGGGTCGCTCTTCACCTGGCTCCACGCCACCTCGAGCTCACGGCTCATCACGCCGTTGATGGCGTTGAGCCGGTCGGGGCGGTGGAGCGTGAGTACTGCGGTGGAGCCGTGACGCTCGAGCTTCAGCGTTTCGAAGGTCATCGGTGAGCCCGGCGCGGCGGAGCCGCGCCCTCCGAAGGGAGGTCGTGCCGCCTCGGAGGGCCCGCCTCCGGCGGGCCGGCGACGGGCACGGGCGTTGGCATCGGGCCGATCCGTCCCGCCCGCGGTCCACGCGTCGGGTCGCGGCGCGGCGGAGCCGCGCCCTCCGAACGAGGTCGCAGCCGCCTCGGAGGGCCCGCCTCCGGCGGGCCGGTGACGAGCGCGGTCGCTGGCGGCTGCGAGGGACCGCAGCCCTCCAAACCATTCATGGCCGCATCGTCTGGCCGCCGTCCACGCACAGGATCTGGCCGGTGATCCAGCGCGCCTCGTCGGAGAGGAGGAACAGGCACGCGCCGACGATGTCCTCGGGCGTGCCGAGGCGCTGGATCGGCATGGTCATGAGCATGAACTGGACGTACTCCTCGGGCACCTGCTTCTTGGTGGCGTCGGTGTCCACCGGCCCGGGCGCGATCACGTTGACGCGGATGTTCTTGCGCGCCAGCTCGCGGGCGAGGCTGTGGGTCATGGCGTGGAGCCCGAGCTTGGCGATGCCGTAGTAGCCGCCGCCCATGTACGCGGCGCCGGACGACTGGTTGATGATCGCGCCGCCGCCGCGCTCGGCCATGAGCTTGTAGACCGCACGGGTGCAGAGCAGCGCACCCTCGAGGTTCACCGCCATGAACTTGTGCCAGTAGTCCATCGACACCTTGACCAGCGGCTTCACCTCCATGTCGCCGTAGATCGCGGCGTTGTTGATCAGGTAGTCGACGCCGCCGAGCTCGCGCCTGGCCACCTCGGCCATGGCGAGCGTCGACTCCTCCGACGACACGTCGGTCTTCACGTAGATCGCCTGGCCGCCCGCCGCGACGATCTCTCTCGCGACGCGCTCGCCGTTCTCCTGGCCGAGCTCCGCCACCACGATCGCGGCGCCCTCGCGCGCGAGGGCCTTGGCGTACGCCTCGCCGATCCCGCGACCCGAGCCCGTGACCACCGCCACCTTGTTCGCGAAGCGCATGCGGTTCTCCATGTGCGTCTTTCCCGCGGGGGACGAGCCCCCGCGCTACGGGGTCGGGCAACCCGGCCCGAGGCGAGGTTCAGGAGAAGACATTCCAGGCGATGGTCTGGAGCTCGGTGAACTCGTGGACGCCGTAGACGCCGCCCTCGCGGCCGATGCCCGACTGCTTGAAGCCGCCGAACGGCGCGTGCAGCAGGTTGGTGGCGTTGTTGATGCCGACGCCGCCGGTGCGGATGCGGCGCGCCACGCGCTTCGCGCGCTCGACGTCGTTGGTGACGATGCCACCGTAGAGCCCCATCTCGGAGGCGTTGGCGATCCGCACCGCGTCGTCGTCGTCTTCATAAGGCAGGATCGACACCACCGGTCCGAAGATCTCCTCGCGGGCGATGGTCATGTGGTTGCGCACGTTGGCGAACACCGTGGGCTCGACGAAGTAGCCGCGTGGGAGGCCGGCGGGCCGGGCGCCGCCCGTGGCGAGCGTCGCGCCCTGCTCGCGCCCGCTCGCGACCAGCTTCTCGATCGCTGCGCGCCGCTCGTCGCGGATCACCGGCCCGAGGTTCACGGTGGGGTCGGCGGGGTCGCCGATCTTCACCTTCTTCTCGATGAACGCGACGGTCGCGGCCACGAGCGCGTCGTGCTTCTTCTTGGGCACCAGCACCCGGGTCATGAGCGCGCAGCCCTGGCCGGCGTGGAAGAAGGCCGGCGCCGCGGCGCTCGGCGCCGCGCTCTCGACGTCGGCATCGTCGAGGATCACCAGCGCCGACTTGCCCCCCAGCTCGAGGTGGACGCGCGTGAGCCGCTCGGCCGCGGCGCGCATGATCTTCTTCCCGGTCGAGACCGAGCCGGTGAAGCTCACCTTGTCCACCGCCGCGCTCTCGACCAGGTCCGCGCCGAGCTCGGGCGCCTGGCCGGTGACGACGTTGAAGACGCCCGGCGGCAGGTCGCACTCGGCGATGA
>CAYMQR010000708.1:0-2464 GCA_964392195.1 uncultured bacterium
CTCCGTCGGGCCGCAACGAGCCCCCACGACGGCGGACCGCCGGAGGCGGTCCCTCCGAGGAGATGCCTCATCGTCGGGAGCGTTTCACACGCGGTCGATCGTGGTCCGCTTCACCTGCTTGCGCATGAACTCGGGCGCCACGGCGCGCACCACGTAGCCCGCCTGGATGCCGCGTGGCACGGTCACCTCGTGGTGCCCGCGCTCGAGCGCGGCGAACGTGGCGGCGATCACCTGCTCGGGCCGGATCATCGACTTCTTCGCCACCGGCGGCATCCGCGACAGCGCCTCGGCGTCGAAGAACTCGGTGTCCACCGCGCCGGGGCAGACCGTCAGCACGTGGACCCCCGACTCCTCGAGCTCGACCGAGAGCGCCTCGGCCAGGCCCACCATCGCGAACTTGGACGCCGCGTAGGCGCTCTCGTCGGGCACGCCGATCCGCCCCGCCACCGACGCCACGAACACGATCCACCCCTTGCGCCGCTCGACCATCCCCGGCGCGAGCGCCTTGGTGAAGTAGACGCTGCCCAGGAAGTTGACGCGCATCATGCGCTCGATGTCGGCCAGGTCCCATTCGAGGAAGCGGGCGTGGCGCCCGTAGCCGGCGTTGTTGACCAGCACGTCGATCGCGCCCCACGCGGCCGTCGCCCGGGCGGCGGTGGCGAAGCAGTCGTCCTTGCTTTCGACGTCGCACGGCAGCACCAGCGCCTCGCGCCCCAGGGCGCGGAGCTCGCCGGCCACCGCCTCGAGCTTGTCCCGCTGGCGCGCCACCAACGCCACCCGCGCGCCGCGCCGCGCCAGCTCGAGCGCGATCAGCCGGCCGATGCCTTGCGACGCGCCGGTCACCAGCGCGCTCAGCCCCTCGAACGAACGGATCTTCGCCATCGTGGTCCTCGCTTGCGGGGGTTCGGGTACCGCCGGAGCGTGTTAGCAGCGCGCGCGGCCGAGCCGCAACCCGTGCGAGGGGAGGCGCCGAATTGGTAATGTGGAGCCTCTCGCCAACGCGTCGTCTCTCGCGCCGCTTCGGGCCGTCAGGGGATGGAATGCCGATTCTTCGTCCGACCCATCCGTCGTCGCTCGTCCGATCGCCCCGCCCGCGTCTCGCGGGCGCGTTCGCGATCGCGCTGCTCACCGCCTGCACGCACACGCCCGATCCCAGCCCCGGCCCGCTCGGCAAGCACGTCGACCCCTTCGTGGGCACCGGCGGCATCCCGTGGGCGCAGGCGATGCTCTTCCCGGGCGCCACGACGCCGTTCGGCCTGGTGCGGCTGAGCCCCGACACGTGCTTCCCGGGCGGCCTCACGATCGGGAACATGGCCACCGCCGGGTACTGGGTGAGCCACCCGAACATGTTCGGCTTCAGCCACACCCGCCTCTCCGGCACGGGCTCGTCGGCGGGCGGTCAGCTCCGGGTGCGGCCGTCGGTGGGGGACGCGAGCCCGGTGGGCCGCGACAACCGCCCGCTCGCGATCTCGCACGCCGACGAGAAGGCGAGCCCGGGCTACTACGGCACCTGGATCCCCGAGGTCTCGACCCTCGCCGAGCTCACCGCCACCACGCACGTCGGTGTGCACCGCTACACCTTCGCGCCCGGCGCCATGGGCCACCTGTGGCTCGACGTCACCAGCACGCTGAACGGCGGCCACGCCGAGCAGGGCCACGTCGAGGTCCACGCCGCGGAGCAGGAGGTGGTCGGTCAGGCGCGGATCTTCTCGGGCTTCTGGCGCAACCTGCCGTACTACTTCGTGGCGCGGGTGAACCAGCCGATCGCGAGCTTCGGCACCTGGAAAGCCGACGACTACCAGCCCGGCCGCGACACCATCGACGGCGGCGACGTGGGCGCGGACCTCGCGTTCGCCGCGCCCGCTTCGACCACCACCGGCGCGGTCGTCGAGCTGCAGGTGGCGTTGAGCTTCGTGTCGCTCGACAACGCGCGCGCCAACCTCGAAGCCGAGGCCGCGGGCAAGACCTTCGACCAGGTCTACGCCGAGGCGCGCGATGGCTGGGAGGCGGCGCTCGGCAAGATGAAGGTCACGAGCAGCGACGAGGTGGTGCTTACGAACTTCTACACCTCGCTCTACCACTCGCTGATCATGCCCACGAACTTCACCGACGTGACCGGCGAGTACCTGGGCTTCGGTGAGCAGGTCGGGTTCGCCGACGACTTCACCTACCGCACCGACCTGTCGATCTGGGACACGTTCCGCACCGAGCACCCGCTCCTCAACCTGATCGCCGCCGACGTCCAGCGCGACAGCCTGAAGAGCCTGGTGCGAATGGGCAGGGTGGGCGGCTCGCTGCCGCGCTGGCCCTCGGGGGACGGCTACACGGGCTCGATGTTCGGCACGCCGTCCGACATGGTGGTCGCCGAGTCGTTCCTCAAGGGCCTCACCGACTTCGAGGTCGAGGAGGCGTATTCGTACATGAAGGTGACCGCCCTCGGTCCCGCGCCGAGCGGCGCCGACGG
>CAYMQR010000709.1:0-2464 GCA_964392195.1 uncultured bacterium
ACGCCGTCGAGCGGCGAGAGCGCGCCGCCCAGCACGTGGTAGCGGCCGCGGAAGCCGCCCGAGCGCTCGAGCGCGATCAGGTCGCTCGGCTGCTCGACCACGCACAGCACCCGCCCGTCGCGGTTGGGATCGCGGCAGATCGCGCACTCCGGCTGGTCCGTGTAGAAGCCGCAGATCGGGCACGGGTGGACCTGCTGGCGGAGCTCGGCGACGGCGCTCGCCAGCGCCACGGGGTCGACGCGCTTCGACGTCAGCACGTGGAGCGCGAGCCGCGCGGCGCTCTTCTCGCCGATCCCGGGGAGCTTCTTGAGCTCGCGGACCAGCCGCTCGAGGGCCGCCGGCAGCAGCACGATCAGGCGCTCGCGTGCGCGGCGGACGCGGCGGCGAGCGGGGCACGGCGGCGGCGGCGCAGCTCGGCCACCATCATCGCCACCGCGAGCCCGGGCAGCACCATCCCGACCGCCTGCGAGCCGCCACCCGCGCCGACCTGGGCCGTGCACGAGTTGGGATCACAGTCGTTGCCGATGCCGTCGCCGTCGGTGTCCACCTGCGAGGGGTTGGCGAGCGCGACGCAGTTGTCGCAGACGTCGCCGAACTCATCGCCGTCGCCGTCGGCTTGGTTCGCGTTCGACGAGTCCGGGCAGTTGTCGCAGAGGTCACCGTCGCCGTCACCGTCGCCGTCGGCCTGGTTGGCGTTCGCGGTGTTCTTGCAGTTGTCGCACTTGTCGCCGACGTCGTCTCCGTCGGCATCGGCCTGGGTCGCGTTGGCGACCGTCGGGCAGTTGTCGCTGGCGTCCGGCACGCCGTCGTTGTCGGTGTCCTGCAGCAGCAGACCCGACGACACCCAGCGGTTGTAGATGGTGTTCGTCATCACGTTGTAGCCGGCGCAGTTCGGGTGGTTCCAGTGGGCCTCGCTGGAGGCGATGAGCGCCGTCGCCCAGTTGGCCTGGGCCGTGAAATCACCCCACACGTTCGCGTACGGCACCGCCCAGGTGCTGGCGATGCTCGCGTAGTAGCCGTTGGGCGGGTTGAAGCCCTTCATCCAGTTGTACTGATCGGCGCGCTGCGAACTGGACACCGGCGAGTTGGTGTTGAGCAGCACCTTGGCGCCGAGGGTGCGCGCGTACCCCACCATCGTCGAGAGGTCGTTCGACCACGCCGAGTAGGAGGTGTTCGTGAAGTAGTTGTTCTGCCCTTCCAGGATCATCACGTAGGACGGCAGCACCGAGTTGAACGCCGCCGCGAAGCGGCTCGCCCCCTCGGCCGAGGTCTCGCCGGGGACCGCGAGGTTGCGCATGTCGAACGCGCGCTGGTAGGTCGCCTCGATGAGCGGGTCGAGGCGCTTCGGGTAGCCGGCCGGGTGCGCCGGGTAGTCCCAGGCGTTGCACTCGTCGTAGTAGCCCCAGGTGGTGCTGTCGCCGTACGCCATCATGCGGTCGGCGACCAGCGCCGTGGCGGGCTTTCCGCCGAGTGGGCGCAGGTCGGCGCCCGCCAGCGAGCGCGCCCACACCGCCGCGCCGACCGCGGAGGTGGCCGCGGCGAGCCGGCCGTCGAGCGACCCGCCCGCGGTGGCGAGGTCCTCGGCGGCGAGCACCGGATCGGCGAGGCGCCGGCCGGTCACGTCGTAGGCGCCGATCACGCCGCCGTCGCGGATCACCAGGGTCGCCGCGTCGGAGCGGCCGTTGCCGCTCACGACGTCCGGGTAGATGCCGGGCGCGAGGTCGGCCGGAGCGCCGATGGCGGCGCAGGCCGCGTCCTCGCAGCGCGCCAGCTCGATCCGGTAGCCGAGCGGATCGCCGCGCATCCACGCGAGGACCGGCAGCCCGCGGTCGAAGCCGATCGAGGGATGGTTGCGCAGCCGGGTGTCGGCGTACGGGACGTCGCGCGGCACCACGGCGCCGTCGCGCGCGAGGCGGTCGAGGACCGCCACCACCACGTGCTCGACCGGCGTCTTGCCGGTCGACCAGGCCGCGAGGATCGTGCCGTCGGCGCCGATCGCGACGTCGGGCGCGTAGCCCACGTCGCCGCCACCCACGGCGCTCGCGCCGAGCACGCGTCCGTCGCTGGCGAGGGCGGCGTGCCAGATCGTCGAGACGCCCTTCACGCGCCGGCCGAACACCACGTGCACCGTGCCGTCCGCGGCTACCGCCAGGCTCGGATGGAGGTCGTCGGCGCGGGTCGGCGCGGCGAGCCGGATCTCGGCGCCGCTCGGCGCGCGCACCGCGATCCGCGCGCGTCCGTTCACCTCGAGCAGCCGCGCCACCCAGCGCGGACGCGCCGCCGCCCACGACGGGCCCGCCGCCCCGACGACCAGCGCCATCACCGCGACCAGCCACAGCTCGGCGCGCACGCGGGCGCGCCGGCGGGGGGATGGAGAGGGGACTCGATCGACGGTCATGGCTCGACCCGATCCTTTCACGTCGCCAGGCGGTTGAACGGGGGCGGGGGAAAGCAGCCGAAGTTA
>CAYMQR010000710.1:0-2459 GCA_964392195.1 uncultured bacterium
CGCCGAAACCGATGGGACGCCGAGACGGGTCGCTACGAATCGTGACGTTTCATATGGCGGACGCACAGGCTCGGCGGTTGCGCGTCGCACGCCCGGCCCGACCGCGCCGGTTTCGCTTCGGTAACAGGCCGGGGCAGGCCGTCACGAACGTCGGAGTACACCCGCGCATCGGACCGCACTACCATGGCGCGGCGCGGGCGCCCCCCGTCCGCGCTGCCGGTGACCATCGATGAGCTACGCGTACGCGATGTGGGTGCACCGCCCGTACGTGCTCGCGTTCCTGCTCGGGTTCGCGGTGATCTCGCTCGCCGAGCGCGGCCTCCTCGGCACGCTGACCTGGCTCGCGATCGGCACCTTCGTGGGCTGGCTCGCCGAGGCGGTCAGCATCCGCACCGGCTTCCCGTTCGGGACGTACAGCTACCACTCGGCCAACTTCCCCGACGAGCTGTGGCTCGCGGGCGTGCCGCTCTTCGCCAGCCTGAGCTTCGCGTTCCTGAGCTACTTCGCGTTCACGGCGGCGCGCACGCTGCTGGGCCGGCTCGAGGGGCGCGGCGCGGCGGTGCGGCGCGTGCCCGACGCCGCCCTCGACGTGGCGCCGCGGGTGGCGTTCGCGTGCGCCGCGATCACGGTGTGGCTCGACCTGGTGATCGACCCCGTCAGCCTGCTCGGCCCTCACTGGTTCCTCGGCGACCTCTACCACTACCACTCGCCGGCGCTGCACTTCGGCGTGCCGCTCACCAACTACGCGGGCTGGTTCGTGACCTGCGCCACGGTCGCGCTGGTCAACCAGCGCGTCGACGCGCTCCTCGCCCGCCGCGGCCTCGGTCCCCGCGAGACCTTCCGCCTGCCCTTCCAGCCGGTGCTCGGGATCGTGTCGTGCGGCGGCGTGTTCCTGTTCATCGTCGCGATCACCGCGCACCTGGTGTTCTCGCACGACCTGCCGGACTCGGTGCCGACGGCGGCGCTGCTCGCCAACGGCCTGGTGCTGACCGTGGCGTTCGGCGCGCTGGCGAGCTTCCGGCTGCTCCCGGCGAGCGCCCACCCCGAGCCGATCGGTGAGCCGCGCCCGGTGCGCTCGGCCGACGCCTTCGACGAAGCCGAGCGCGGATGAGCGTCGCCGCGCCCAGCCCGGCGAGCCCCGCGCCGCGGGCGCGCTCGATCCCCCGCCACCGCGGGCTCAAGTGGTTCGGCGCGCCGCGCGAGATCCTGAGCCACCCGGGGCGCTATCTCCTCGAGGGCTACCGCCGCCTCGGGCCGGTCTTCCGATTCCAGATCTTCGGCATGGAGATGGTGGCGCTGATCGGACCGGACGCGAACCGGATGGTGATGACCACCCACCGCGACAAGCTCTCCCACGCCGAGGGCTACCGGATCGTGCGCGACGTCCTCGGCGACGGCCTGCTGTTCCAGGACGGCGAGGTCCACCGCCGGAACCGCGCGCTCATGATGCCGGCCTTCCACCAGCAGGGAGTGCAGCGCTACTTCGACGTGATGCTGGAGGTCACGCGCGCGCACCTCGAGCGCTGGGCCGGCGAGCGCCATGGTCTGGCGCTCGAGCGCTTCCGCGACCTGACCTTCGAGATCATGGCGCGGCTGGTGCTGGGCGTGGACGCGGGGCTGGATCTGGCGCGGCTGCGGCAGCTCAACGACGAGCTCGCCCGTGGCGCGATCTTCTTCCCGCGCGTCGACGTGCCGTTCACGCCCTACGGCAAGGCGCTGCGCGCCCTCGACGAGCTCAAGCGGCACCTGCGCGGGGTGGTGCGCGCGCGGCGCGAGAGCCCGTCCAGCGACGCGCTCGGGCGCCTGATCGCGGCGCGCGACGAGAGCGGCGCCGCGCTCTCCGAGGACGAGCTCGTCGAGCAGTGCGTGATCCTGACCTTCGCCGGCCACGAGACCACCGCCTCGATGCTGGCGAGCCTCGCGCTCGCGCTGCGCGATCACGCCGGGTGGGAGGCGCGGCTGCGCGCCGAGCAGGCGGACGTCCGCGGCGGGTCCCCGCTCACCCTCGCTCACGTGGAGAAGCTCGAGCTCCTCGACGCCACGCTGAAAGAGGTCGAGCGCATGTGGCCGCCGATCAGCATGTGCCAGCGCGGCGTCCTCGAGCCGATCGAGTTCCACGGCCACACCCTCGAGCCCGGCATGACGGTGAGCTACTCGCCGTGGGCGAGCCACCGCATCCCCGAGATCTTCGCCGACCCCGACCGCTTCGACCCCGACCGCTTCCTGGCGCAGCGCCGCGAGCACCGCGCGGCGCCCCACGCGCCCTACGCGCTGGTCGGCTTCGGCGGCGGCGCGCGGCTCTGCATCGGCCAGGCGTTCGCGCTGCTCGAGGCGAAGATCGTCGCGTCGCTGTTGCTCTCGGAGTACGCGCTGCAGGTCGCGCCCGGTGATCCGCGGCTCAAGTTCGTGCCCACGCTCCACCCCGAGAGCGGATTGCCCGCCGTGCTGCGGCGAGGCGA
>CAYMQR010000711.1:0-2452 GCA_964392195.1 uncultured bacterium
CGCCGAGCGCGCCCTGCGTGACGAGCAGCTTCCACGGCGGGTCGATCACCGAGCGCAGCCGCAGGTCGCCCACGATCGCGGGCTCGGCGTAGAAGCCCGCCGGCGTGGATTCGGCGAACGCCGGACGCGGCGGCGCGCTCTCGCCGGCGAGCAGCGGCGCCAGCGAGCGGCCCTCGAACGCGCCGTCGTGGAGCGCGCCGCCGGCGGCGGGCGGGAGGCCGGCGAGCGCGAGCAGCGTGGGCGCCACGTCCGCCTGCTCGACGAGCGCGGACACGGTGCGCGGCGCGACGCCGGGCGCCCACACGAAGAGCGGCACGTGGAGGATCTCCTCGAAGAGCGTGCCGTGGTGGGTCCACCACGCGTGGCCGGCGCGGCCGCGATCGAGGAGCTCGTCGCCGTGGTCGGCGGTCACCACCACGATGGTGCGCGGCCACGCGTCGCGGGCGTCGAGGCCGTCGAGAAGCACGCCGAGCGCGGCGTCGGCGTCGCGCACGCACGCGTCGTAGCGCGCCGCCACCCGCGCGGCGCCCGCCGGCGTGGGCGCGAGCGCGCCGGAGGCGAGGTCGATCGCCATGGCGCGGCTGCCGTCGAAGCGGGCCACGGCGGGGTCGCGCTCGAGGGCGGGGTCGGCGAACAGCGCCGCGCTCTCCGGCGACGGCTCGTACGGCAGGTGCACGACCACCTGGTGGAGCCACACGAACGACGGCTCGCCGCGGTGCTCGTCGAGCCAGCGCAGCGCGAGCTCGCTCTTGGCGCGGGCCTCGCCGACGTACGGCATCCGGTACGGCGCCTCGACCGGCTCGAAGCCGAAGCCGCGCTCCAGGTACCAGTCGAGGAACCCGGGCACCCGGTAGCCGCGCTCGTGGAGCAAGGCCGGCAGCGCGCGCAGCGCCGGTGGGATCGTGAAGTCGGGGCCGTCGATGCGGTGCGCGGGCGGGCGCAGGCCGGTGAGCAGCGAGCCGATCCCGGGCAGCGTCCAGCCGCCGTTGGCGTGCGCGTTGGTGAACACCGCGCCGCGCGCCGCGAAGCGCGCGAGGTTGGGCGTGGTGGGCCGCGCGTAGCCGAGCGCGCTCACGTGGTCGGCGCGCAGCGCGTCGATGGTCACCAGCACGATGTCGGGCGGCCCGCCGCGCGCGGCCGGCGGCGCAGGTGGCGGTGGCGGCGCGGCCGCGCAGCCGCCCGCGGCGAGCATCAGCGCGAGCGAGCGCGTGAGGGCCGTCCGGGCGAGGCGGCGAACCAGCGCGCGAGCGGGACGCGAGGTCACGGTTCGGGCTCGAGGCGCGCGGCGCTCGAGCAGCGCGCGCGGCGGGCGGCTGTTATACACTGCGCCGCCTTCTCGACGTGCGCGCCCACCGGCGCCCGCCACTCCCGCGACCGGGAGCCGAGCGGTGCGTCCCCTCTCCCGCGGCCGGGCGCGCCCGCTCGAGACCTGGACCCACCCGCGTCGTCCCGAGGGAGAGAGCCATGCACCGCCATCGTCGTCCCGTTCCGTCGCTCTTGTTCGCCGCCGTGCTCGCGGCGCTGCCCGCGTGTGGCATCGAGCAGGCGGGCACCGGCGGTGGCGGAGGCGGCGGAGGCAACGGCGGCGGAGGCGGCGGCACGGTGGTGGGGGGCGGCGGCACCGGCTCCACGGCGGTGCCGTTCGCGACCACCATCGCCTTCACCGCGACGGTCACGCAGGTGCTGTCGGGCGACACGATCGTGCTCTCGGACGGCACCCGCATCCAGTACGGCGACACCGCGGCGCCGCCCGCCGGCACGCGCTGCGCGCTCGACGCGATGGCGCAGAACGCGGAGCTGGTGCTCGACCAGGTGGTCGGCGTGTCGTCGTGCGATCCGACGGTCAACCCCACCGCCTTCGCCGACGCCGCGGCGCCGGTCCGCGCCCACGTGGTGCGCATGGACGTCGCCAACCTGGTACCGGGCACCCTCACGCTCCAGGGCTGGCTGGTCCCCGACGCGCTCACCACCTGCACCCAGGCCGCGCACGACTTCTACGCCGGCCTGGCGGCGAGCGCGGCGACCACCGGCGCCGGCATCAACGGGCCGAACTGCCTCGAGGACCCGGTCGGCTACGGCGCGGCGTCGATCGACGCCACCGGCAGCGTCTTCGATCCGCCGGGCGACGACATCGACGACCTGAACGGCGAATACGTGGCGATCCGCGCCGAGGGCGGACACGTCGACCTGAGCGGCTGGAAGCTCACCGACGAGATCGGCTACGTGTACACGTTCCCGAGCTTCGTGCTCTACAGCGGCAACACGGTGCGGGTCCACACCGGCGCCGGCACCGACACCGCGACCGACCTCTACTGGAACCTCGGCCTGCAGGCGTGGAACCAGACCGGCGACCGGGTTTCGCTGATCGACGCCGAGGGGCGCCTGATCGACTCGTTCTCGATCGGCTGAGCGGGGCGCGCGGGACGCGCATCGCGCGGCGCCGCGGACCGCC
>CAYMQR010000712.1:0-2449 GCA_964392195.1 uncultured bacterium
CACGTAGAGCACGCCGCGGGCGCGGTCGATCGACACGCCGGTGAGCGCATTCAGCACCGACCACGCACCCGGTGCGCTGATGTAGGAGGTCAGCGAGCCCTTGGCGCCGCCGGGAGCGTCGTACATCAGCGACGCCGCCCACGGGTCGCCGTTGATCTTCCACTGCGCCTGGTAGGCGCGGCGGAACACCTCCACGCCTTCGCGGACGTAGCCGGCGTAGATCGCTTCGCTGCCCAGGTACGGCAGCTCCTGGAGGAGGAAGGTGGGCATCGCGGGGATGGTGCCGTCGAGGGCGACCTCCATGGGCGGCACCGGCGCGAACGGCTTGACGTGGCGGAACAGCAGGTCGCGCACCGCGGAGTCGGCGATCTCGCCGCCGAAGATGGGCGTGGACCCGCCGAGCCGCGCGAACCAGTCACCCGCGAGCGCCGCGGCGAAGCTCGCGTCGAGGCGCTCGCCGCTCCTGGCGTTGGCCCACTTGCGGAAGCGCGTGCCGTCCCAGAGCTGGGTGGTGGTGGAGGTGCGCGCGCGCTCGAAGCGGTCGCGGAGCTTGCGGGCCAGCGACGGGTCTCCCATCGCGTCGGCGAAGTCGGCCGCGAGCCGCAAGGTGCCGAGGTAGGTCGTCGCCGTGTACACGAACGAGCCCTGCGGCAGCGCCTCGTAGTCGAAGGTCGAGCCGCCGTCGGGGATGCCGTCGCCGTCGCGGTCGGCGCGCCCGAGCCAGTCGAGCGCGAGCTTCACCCGCGGCCACTGGCGGCGCGCGAAGTCCTCGTCGCCGGTCCAGCGCCACGCGCGCACCACCTGGCCGATCCAGCTACACGCGAGGTCGGGCCAGTCGGTGACGCCGTACGACACGTCCGGGCTGCCGATCACCTCGTGGACGTTGCCGATGAAGTGCGGGATCCGTCCGTCGCCGAGCTGCGCGGCGCCGAACATGTCCAGCTCCTTGCGGTCGAGCGCAGAGAACAGCCCGGCGTAGAAGCCGTGGCCGGCCATGCGCTGGTCCATGGTGCCGAGCGCACCGTCCATGTAGAGCGGGCTCTCGAGGGCGGTGAAGCGCCCGTCGCGGGTGAGCACGCTGTTGGTGGTCGCGGGAAACGCGGCGTTGATGACGTACGCCTTGAGCCAGTCGGGCAGGTTCGAGTCGAGGATCGGCTGCTGCCACGCGGCGGTCTCGGCGATCAGCCGCTCGCGCTGCGACCAGCCGTAGCTCGCGATGTCCTCGGGGTGCGAGAAGCGGTTCGAGAACCAGTGGCCGAGGTCTTCGGTGGGGCCGACGCCCTGGCCGTTGGCGTCGCGCTTCTGCACCACCTGCTCCGGCATGTACCAGACCAGCACGAAGCTCACGTCCTTGTCGGCGCGCGGCGGCACCTTGACGTCGGCGCCGATCACGCCGGCGCGCTTGAGGCCGGGCGCGGGCTCGGGCGCCGTCGGCTCGCCGCCGCTCGCGAACGCGCTCCACCACGGCACGTCGCTGCCGCCCGACTGCCAGGAGTTGACCCGCCACACCCGCTCGGTGTCGGTGGAGTCCACCGCGATCAGGTGCAGCCCCTGGACGTTGCGCTCGATGCCGCTTCGTGAAGCGGTCGAGTCGAAGCGCAGGCCCTCGAGGCTGCCCGCGGTGACCGGGTCCTGCTTGTTGCCGAACACCGGGTTCCACGAGATGCCGCGCCGGCCGCCGAAGCCGATCAGGTTGGGCCACGAGAACGCCACCCGCGCGTCGGCCGCCTCGAACGAGGGGTTGTGGAGGCGCACGCGGAAGATGGCGAGCGGCAACGCCGAGTCGTCGGTCGAGTCGGCGATCAGCGGCGAGAACGCGGTGAGCTGGACCTCGAGCGGGAACTGCTCGTCCTGGAAGGAGAGCCAGGCGCGCGGGAACACCCCGACGTAGCGCGTGCCGCTGGGCTTGCTCACGCCCGCGTATTCGCCGTCGGCGAAGAGCCTGAGGAGCCGGCCCTGCCACGAGCCGCCGTGGTTCGCGGCGACCGCGAAGAAGGCATCGCGCAGCAGTCCGGTGTCGCGATCCCAGTTGTGGTTGGTGGTGGCGCGCGCGAAGGCGCCGTCGGCGTAGAGCTCCACCTTGCCCACGCCGAGGCCGCCGAGCGGGACACCGGTGAGCCAGCGCGCGTTCTCGACGGTGGCCGCCGGCAGGTCGGGCCGCGTCCACGGATCGGCGGCGCGCGCGGGCGCGGCCGCGGCCACCACGACGAGGAGCGACGGGACCAGCGAGAGGAGACGGAACGCCCGGGCGCGCGACATGGGCGCGGACTCTACGTCGTCCGGGAAGACGGCTCCAAGCACCCGCGCGCCGGGCCTCACGGGGGGGGGACGAGAGCCGCCGCGCTACGGAACCGGACGCCACGCGGCGGACCCGCTCACGACGCCTCGGCCAGCCCCACCGGGCAGCTCACGCCGGTCCCGCCGAGACCGCAGTACCCGCCCGGGTTCT
>CAYMQR010000713.1:0-2445 GCA_964392195.1 uncultured bacterium
TGCGACTCCCCGACATCTCCGTCGATTCCCTGCGCGAAGCCGTTCGCATCTACCTCGACGCCGCCTATCCCGACGGCGTCCCCGCCCCGGTCCTCGAGCGGCTCGGCTGCCTGACACAGCGCGACCTGCGCAGCGCCCTCGACTGCACCGACGTGGAGGTCGAGGAGGGCTGCGACGGTCCGCGCGGCCGCTTCGCGCTGCGCCTCGGCTCGGCCGACTACCCGCACGTGCGGCTGGTGCTCGAGCGCTGCTCGGGGTGCGACGACTTCGTGTTCTCGGTCGACACCCACGACACCCACTTCCTGTTCGGACCGGAGGTCTCTGTCGAGACCCGCCAGCGCTTCGAGGCCGTGCAGGAGAAGAACCGCGTCCTCAAGGCCGAGGTCGAGCGCGGCTGGACCGCCGCCGGCCTACCGACCTTCGAGCGCTTCATCCACGATGGAATGGCGGCCCTCCACGCGCCCTGCCACGACCGCGCCTGAAGCGCGTCGCCGCGACCGCGGCGTGGACTCGAGCCCCGGCTCCTCCACGGTGGAGCCGGCGCGTCGCGCCCACGGAGCGCGGGCCCACCTGGGCCCGTGGACGGGCTGGGCAGGGTGGATCGATGGTGGTAGAAGTCCCACCCGACCGCCATGACCACCTCGAGCAACCGCGTACCGTCGCCCGCCGGCACCTGGGGCCTGCGCCGGCTCGCCCATGCCCTCGGGCTCGCGCTCGTCCTAGCGCTGGCGCTCGCCCCCTCGCAGACGGCGTGCTCGAACCGTCGTGCGCCGGGCCCGAGCGCCGAGGAGGGACTGCCGCCCTCCGCGCGCGCCGAGGATCCCGAGGTGCCGAAGCGCCGCTCGAGCGGCCCCGACGTCGAGGAAGCCGTCGGCACGGTGCTGCTGGTGTTGCTGGGCCTCGCCGCCGCGGCCGGCATGGCCTACCTGAGCATCGTGGTCATCCCCGACGCCCTCGACTGAGGCCGGCGCGAGCAGGGCCGGTCACGGTTCGCCGGGACCGGGCTCGCGTGGCGACGCCTCGGCGGCCGCGCGTTCGTCGAGCCGTCGCTCCGCCTCGCGGAGCTCCTCTTCGAGCTTGCGCAGCGCCGTGGAGAGCTCGCGGCGCATCTGCTTCCGTACCACCTGGTGGGTCTCCCACGCGTCGAGGAGCGCGAGCCCGACCAGCACCGGGACGAGGGCGAAGCACGCGTTCCAGAAGCGCACGAAGCGGGCGTGCGGGACGAGGCTCGCGCCGTAGTTGATGCCGTAGAAGAGCATCGTCATCAGCGCCACCAGTACCGCGGCGGCGAGCACCCGGCGCATGGTGCGGCGGCGTGACACGAACGGGTCGGCGGCGCCGTCCGCGAGGCGGCGGATCTCGGCGCGGGCGTGGACCACCGCGGTCGCGATGACCGCCGCGGCACCCACGCTGGTGATCAGGAACAGGCCGGTGCTGGCCACCGCGCGGATTCCTCGAGTGGGCTCGCCCGCGTGCCTGGCCGCGTCAGCCGGCGCCCTCGTCGCCGGGGGTGGCCTCGGGCTCGGGCGTCGGTTCGACGTCGCCGGGCTCCGGGACGGTCGACGGCGGGAACTTCCGCAGGTTCCCGCCGCGCCTCGCCGATCCCTCGCCGTTTTCGGCCGCCGGCTCCTCGGCGGGGCTCTCGACCCGCACCATCGCGCCGTGCTGCACCCAGGCGGTGACCGAGTACTCCTCGAGGACGGTGCCGTCGGGCACGACGATCCGCGCGGTGGCCTCGCGGCCGGCGCCCACCATAGCGGGGTCGACCGCGACCTCCTCGGTCACCACCCGGTTCCCCTTCTTGTCCTCGCCGACGCCGCGGACCCGGATCTCCTTCACGGTGTTGGCGGTGCGGTTCACCACCACGGCGGTGTATTCGATCGTGTCGTCGGGACGCGGCGCGCCGCGGCGGGCGTCGAGGAGCTCGATGGGGCGCGTTGGCGCCTTGCCGCCGGCGCCGGCGACGACCGACGGCTCGACGGGGCCGGGCGCGGCGCTCGGCGCGCTTTCGCCGGGGGGCACGTCGGCCGGCCGGGGAGCTCCTGGAGCCGCGCCGGGCGTCGCGCCGGCGGCCGGCGCCGCGGGGATCGGCAACAGCACCGGGGTGCGCGCATCGCGAGCAGCGAGGTAGCGGGCGGCACCGAAACCGAGCCCCACGCCGGCGACGAGCGCGACCGCCGTCCTGGGGACAGCCGGGCGCGGTAGCGTGAGCTTCACCTTGGTGGCCGCTCCGCCAGCCGCCGTGTCGGCGCTCGCGGCGCCGCCCCGCGTCTCGGGCGACGCGCCCGCGTCAGCGGGCGGCGCGCTGCCGGGGCGCACCCGCGGCTCGCACTTGGGGCAGCCGCGGTTGCGGAGCTTGTCGTAGACGAGCCCGCACTTCCGGCACTTCACCAGCAGCTCTTCGGCCATGGAACCGCCCGGCGCTCCGCGCAGTGGTCGTGAGGA
>CAYMQR010000714.1:0-2431 GCA_964392195.1 uncultured bacterium
TCCGCCCTCGACGAGTACAAGAAGCTCTTCGACCCCTACGAGCGGGTGTGAGCGGCGCGGACGCGACGCGCGATCACTCCGATCGCTGGCGCAGCAGCACCGGCGGCGCGAGCAGCGGGGGCCGCCGCGAGGGCAGCGACAGCCGCTGCAGCTCGATGTTCTGTACCACCACCGGCGGCGCCACCTCCGTCACCGGGATGTAGCCGGACTCGGCGCCGCAGTAGCCGTTCATGACCTCGATCTGGTCGCCGGCGGCGAGGATCCGCGAGATCGCGCCGAGCGGCGTACCCACGATCTCCACGCCGCGCACCAGCGTCTTCTCGCCGGTCGCGGGGTCGATCCGGTGCACCAGCCCGGGCGCGGCGCGGAACGCCTGGTAGTTCTGGCGCGAGGTATTGGTCTCCCCCGAGGTCACGTCCTCGAGGATCAGCCCGAACGGCTTGCCCTGCTTGCGGACCTCGTCGAGCAGGATCTGCTGCAGCTTCTCGGCGGACACCGTCTGCGACGCGCGCACCATCAGGCTCGCCATGCGCCCGATCGGGTTGCGCTTGCCGTCGGAGCGGCCGTGGCCGTTCGAGCGCGGGAAGCCGGGCACCGGCGTGCGGCTCATCAGGTAGCCCCTGAGGACGCCGTCCTCGATCAGCGCGGCGCGCGCCGCGGGCGTCGCCTCCTCGTCGAAGCGGTAGTGGCCGTAGAGCCCCGTGCCGTCGAGCTCCGCCACCGTCGGGTCGTCCACCACCGACAGGAAGGGCGGCACGATCGCCTGGCCGATCTTGGCGGTGAACGTCTGGCCGCTGGTCTTGCTGCGCTGACGCTCGCCCTCGAGGCGATGCCCGACGGCCTCGTGGAAGAACACGCCGGTGCCGGAGGGGTCGAGGAGCGCGGGCGCGTTCTCGGGCGCGATCACCGGCGCCTCGCGTAGCGCGAGGGTCTCCTTCGCCATCGCGGCGATCTCGTCGTGGATCTCCTGGTCGCTGGGGAGCTGCGCCTCGGTGCGCTGGTAGAAGGTGCGCGTGCGCTGGAGCTTCATGCCGTCGGGCGCGGTGGCGTTGGCCTCGGCGTAGAGCGACCAGTAGTGGTCCTCGGTGACGAGGCGGGTGCCGTCGCTCTGGACGAAGTAGCGGCGCTCGCTGCGCACGTCGAGGAGCATCGAGCCCTCGGTGAGGTGCTCGAAGGAGCGCAGGAACGCGGTCTCGCGGCGCAGCAGCGACTCCCAGCGCGCATCGTCGGCCACCAGCGGGACCTCGGGCTCGCTCGCGCGCGCCGGCTCGCGCGCCGCGAAGTCGTCGACGTCCTCGTTGGGGTCGACCTCGACCACGCGCTTGCCCTGCTTGGCGGCGAGCTCGGCGAGCGCGTCCTTGTAGGCGGCGTCGGTGAGGCGCCACAGCGCGGTGCGCAGCGCGTCGGGGTCGTCGTCGAGGGGCGCCTGGCGGAACCCGTAGACGTCGCCGGACTCGCTCTCGAGGTCGAGGTCGGGCGGGTCGACCATGGTGTTGTCGAAGTGCGCGTCGCCGACGCGCACCTCCACGTAGAGCCGGCGTCGGTGGTTGGTGCCGCGCTCGTTGATGGCGCCGGAGACGGCGCCGAGGCGGCGCACGTCCTCGTCCTCGAGCATGTAGGAGACGAAGTACGGCCGCTGGTAGTGCTCGAGCGCCAGCTCCTTCATGCTGCGCTCGAGCTCCTGCTTCATGGCGTCGAGGAGCACGGCGTCGTCGGCGCGCGCCGCGCCCGCGGCCGCGAGCACGACGGCCAGCACGGCGAGACCGGCGCGGCGGCGAGGAAGGTTCGGGATCGGCGGGAATGTCATGACGCGCGAGCTTCTCACCCGGGACGGGCGCGCGCAAACGCGCCCGCTGGTCGCGCGGCGGGGGCGTGCGTGCGAAGCTCCGCCCGCGCCGCCATGATCTACCTCGACCACGCCGCCACCAGCTTCCCCAGACCGGAGCGCGTGATCCGCGCGGTCGAGCGCTGCCTGCGCGAGGTCTCGGGGAGCCCGGCGCGCGGCGGACACGCGGGCGTGCTGCAGGCCAACCGGCTGGTGTTCGACGCGCGCCAGCGCGCCGCGCGGCTGCTCGGCGTGACCGACCCCGCGCGGGTGGTCTTCACCAGCGGCGCGACGCTCGCGATCAACGTCGCGCTGCGGGGAACGCTGCGCGCGGGCGACCACGTGCTCACCACCGACATGGAGCACAACGCGGTGGCGCGGCCGCTGGCGCGGCTGGGTCGCGACGGCGTCGAGGTCGGCGTCGTGCCGCACGATCCCGACGCCGCGCGCTTCGTCGCCGCGCTGGCGACGAGCCGCCGCGAGCGCACCCGGTGGCTGGTCGTGAACCACGCGTGCAACGTGAACGGCCAGGCGCTCGACCTCGAGGCCATCGCGCGCTGGTGCGCCGCCACCGGCGTGCGCCTCGGCGTCGACGCCGCGCAGAGC
>CAYMQR010000715.1:0-2429 GCA_964392195.1 uncultured bacterium
CCGACGAGGTCGGGACGGAGCGACCGCAGCCCGGCGTCGTAGGCGGCGCGGATCGAGGCCGCCTCGGAGGCACGCGCGCCCAGCACCACGTAGCCGTCGTGGTCGGACGTGCTCCACGCCACCAGCCCGGCCGCGCGGAACGTCGCCTCGACATGCCGCAACATGAGGCGCTCGGGGTCGACCATCTCGTGGGTGAAGCTCGCCACGACGCCGCCCGGCGCGAGCCGCGCCACGTAGCTCGCGAGCGCCTCGCGGGTCAGCAGGAACGAGCCGTCGATGAGCAGATCGAGCTGGTTGTAGCGGGCCGCGCCCGCGTCCGCGACGTAGACCACGCCCAGCCCACCGTCCATGGCCTCGACCGCGGCGCGCCCCTCCGCGGCGATCGGCCGCACCGACGGGTGGAGATAGATCGAGCGGTTGCGCTCGGGGGCGATGCGGGTGAAGAACTCGATGACCGCGGGCTCGAGCTCCACGGCGCGGACCTCGCTGGCCCCGCGCGCGATCCCCATCACCACCTGCCGCCCTCCTCCCGCGCCGATCACCACCGCGGGACGGGAGGGGTCCGCGACCACGAACGGCAGCGCGTCGACGGTGACGTCGGTCTCGAACGCGGGGTCGCCGTAGGTCCAGTGGACGATGTCGTTGAGGAGCCCGAGCCCGCCCGGCTCGCCGTCCTTCTCGCGTACGCTGAAGAGTCCGTAGCGTCCCCAGCTCTGGTGCACCTGGCGGTAGCCGTCGCGATCGAGCCCCTCGCTCTGCCAGTGGATCGCCAGCGCTCGAGCGAGCCACGCGCGGTCCACGACCACCGTCACCGCGACCAGCGCCGCGAGCGCCGCCGGAGCCGCCACGCGGAGCACCCGCGCCGGAACGCGCTCGCGCTCGTGCCACACGCTGGCGAGACCCGCGGCGCCGATCGCCGCGCCCAGCACCACCGTCAGCCCGCCGGCCCGGTGCAGCGCGAACCCGAGCCCCGCGCCGAGCGCCGCGCCACCGAGCACCCACGCGTACACGCGATGCGCCGTGCCGTCGCTCGCGGCGCGCTGGTAGAGCGCGAGCTCGGCGTAGCCGTGGGCCACCAGGAACGGCAGCGGTGCGAGCAGCGGCAGCACCGTCACCCACACCGGCCACCAGAAGCCGGCGTTCGCCTCCCCGGGAGGCAACCCCGGGTGTGCGAGCGGGATCACCAGCGCGAGCGCGAGCGTGAACGTGAGCGCGATCAGCGCCTCGCCGAGCCCACGCACCCCGGCGCGCGCGCGCAGCGCGCGGAGCGCCCCACCGATGGGCCACAGCACCAGCGCCAGCAAGCACACCAGCCGCGGCGGGCAGCCGAAGCAGGTCAGGAACAGGTACTCGAAGCCGAGCCCGAGGCTGAGGGCGGCGCCCACGCCCGCGGCCACCACGGGCGAGACGGCGCTCGGCGCACCACCACGGCGAACGACCATCGACGGACCACTCCCCACGCTGCGTGAGGACGCACCAGCCGGTCTTCCGACGGGAAAACCCACCAGGGATCGGGTTCGATTCCCTAGTCACGTTCGGTTCGCGACGGGGGGAGCGCCGCCCGATCCGCGACCGGTCATCCTCGGCCTGGAGCGGTTTTCGAGGCCCGCTCCGCTCACGTTTTCCGGATGCTACCGGAGCGCGGCTCGCGAGGTCCACCACACCGGCGTAGGAATTTGCCCGACTTCCGGGACGGAACTCGGCGCCGCGCTCAACCCGGAAGGGGCTCAGGCGGTGGTCGAGCCGGCGGCCGCGCCGTCGAGACGCTCGATCTCCGCCTCGACGCGCGCGAAGAGCTCACGTCGGAAGCCGAGCATCTTGTAGACCTCGGCGACCACGAAGAGCGGCGCGGTGACCTGCGCGAGCAACAGGTTCTCGAACAGCGCGGGCTTCTTGCCCTCGACACCGTGGGCCACGAACTGCGCGGTGTACCCACCCAGGAAGAGCCCCAGCCCCCAGCCGAGCGCCGTGCCGGTCGGGTGCGAGCCCGCGATCGCGTGGCTGGCGAGCAGCACTCCCGCGAACATCACCAGCGAGCCGATCGCGAACACCCGGTCGAGCCGGAAATAGGTCTCCGCGAGCGCGATCGCCGCGATCCACGCGAGCGTGATGTGGAGCCCCGGCAGCCCCACCTCGACGAGCGCGAGCGGCACCATCGCGCCGGTCAGGATGATCGGCACGCCGATGACGTGCGCGATCACGTTGGCGCGGCTGCGGTGATGCGAGCCGTAGAACACCATCATCTTTTCCCACCGGGTCATGTCGTTCCTCGGGTCGGCGCGCGCCGGCGCGGATCGTTCACGGCGCCGGGCACTCGCTCAGCGAGTCGATCCACGCCGCCACCACGTCGGTCCCGGCTGGATCGACGACCGCGGTCGCGATCGGCGGCATGCGCCGCGAGTCGAGCGTGGTCATGCGCAGCCACATCA
>CAYMQR010000716.1:0-2424 GCA_964392195.1 uncultured bacterium
CGCGACCGGCGCGGGCACCGGCGGAGCGCTCGGCGCCGCGGGAGCGAGCGGCGCGGCGGGCACCACCGAGGTGATCGAGGGCGTGGCCTCGGGCGCCGGGGCGCGGCCCACGCTCGGCAGCACCAGCGCCTTGTTCATCGCAGTCAGCACCGACGCCGGGTTGTGCTCGTCGTAGAAGTGCACGTAGCGGTTGCGCGCGGCGTGGATCTGCGGCTGTGGCTCGCCCTCGGGCGAGAGGAAGATCGTGCGCGGGATGTACTCGCCGTCGGGCGCGTAGCGCCGCGACTGGCTGTCGTCGGCGCCCTGGTCGAGCTTCACCATCACGAACTTCTTCGCCTTCTCGACCACCCGCGGGTCGTGGAAGACCTCGCTGTAGTTGCGGCAGTGCGGGCAGGTCTGGGTGTAGACGACCAGGCACACCGGGCGCGCGCTGCGGCTCGCCTCGCGCAGTCCCTCGTCGAGCGACATCCAGCGGATCTCGCGGTCGTTCCAGTCGAGCGGCGCAGCCGACACCACCGTCGCGAGCACACCACCGGCGACCACCAGCGCCACCGCGCGCGCCACCATCCGGACGATCTTCATGGCCCATCCTCCGCCCGCCCGAGCGCCGCGACGATCCGATCCACCGCGTCGCGCCGGGGCGCTCCGAGAAGCGTACTAGACTGCGCGCCACTTCGGGCAAGATCTCGTGTACGTCGTTCGCCATCCGCTGGTCCTCGGCTCGGGCTCGCCGCGCCGCCGCGAGCTCCTCGCGCTCGCCGGGCTCACGTTCGAGGTGCGCGTCACCGACGTGCCGGAGGAGCCGCTCGACGGCGAGGCGCCCGGCGAGCACGTGCGCCGGTTGGCGCGGGACAAGGCGCGCGCCGCGTCGCTCGGCGCCCCACACGCGCTGGCGCTCGGCGCCGACACCATCGTGGTGGAGGGCGGCGAGATCCTCGGCAAGCCGCGCGACCGCGCCGACGCCGTGGCGATGCTCGCGCGGCTCTCGGGCCGGACCCACGCCGTGCTCACCGGCTTCGCGCTCGCCCAGGACGGCAACGTGCGGGCGTCGTCGGTGGTCCGCACCGAGGTCGACTTCCGCGCCCTCGACGCCCACGAGATCGACGCCTACGTCGCCACCGGCGAGCCGCTCGACAAGGCCGGCGCCTACGGCATCCAGGGGCGCGCGGCGGCGTTCGTGGCCGCGATCCGCGGCTCGTACACCAACGTGGTCGGGCTGCCGCTCGTCGAGGTGCTGACCGCGCTCCTCGAGCTCGGCGCGATCGCGCCGCGGAGCACGGCGCCGTGAGCGCCACCATCGCCGAGCGGCTCGCCGCGGTGCGCGGCGAGATCGACGCCGCCGCGCGCGCCGCGGGGCGCGACCCCGCCACGATCGAGCTGGTGGTGGTGACGAAGACCCGCACCGCGGCCGAGATCGCCGAGGCGGTGCGCGCGGGCGCGCGGCTCCTCGGCGAGAACTACGTCCAGGAAGCGCGCCGCAAGATCCCCGAGCTCGAGGAGCTGGCGCCCGGCCACGGCGCGCGCTGGCACCTGATCGGGCCGCTCCAGACCAACAAGGCGAAGTACGTCCCGGGTGCCTTCGCGGCGGTCGAGTCGGTGGACCGGGTCGAGCTCGCGGAGGCCCTCGCCAGGCGCGCCGCCGCGGCGGGCGTGACCCTGCCGGTGCTGGCGCAGGTGAACGTCGGCCGCGAGCCGCAGAAGGCCGGCGTCTCGCCCGAAGGGCTGCCGGAGCTGCTCGCGGCGATGGCCGCGCTGCCGTCGCTCGCGGTCGGCGGGCTGATGGCGATCCCGCCAGATTGCGACGATCCCGACGACGCGCGCCCGTACTTCCGCGCCCTCGCCGCGAGCGCGCGCGAGCTCGCCGGCCGTGGCCTTCTCCCGCCCACGCCGGTACTCTCCATGGGCATGAGCCACGACTTCGCGGCGGCGATCGCGGAGGGCGCCACCCGGGTGCGGGTGGGCACCGCGATCTTCGGCCCGCGTCCCCCGAAGGCAGAGGAATGACGCCGCCATGAGCCCATCGCGCACCATCGGTTTCATCGGCGCCGGCAACATGGCGCGCGCCATGATCGGCGGGCTGCTCGGCGCGAAGGTTCGCGCCGCCACCGAGGTCGTCGCGAGCGACGCCGACGCCGCGGCACGCGAGCGCATCGCCGCCCAGCACGGCGTCCGCGTGCACGCCGAGAACCGCGCGGTGGTCGCCGAGTCGCGGACCCTCGTGCTGGCGGTCAAGCCGCAGGTCATGGACGCGGTGCTCGCCGGCATCGCGAGCGAGATCACGCCCGACCACCTGGTGATCTCGATCGCCGCGGGCGTGACGCTCACGCGCCTCGCGCGCGGGCTCGGCGAGCGCGTGGCGCCCGGGCGGCTGGTGCGCGCCATGCCCAACACGCCGGCGCTGGTCGGCGAGGGGATCACCGCGTG
>CAYMQR010000717.1:0-2414 GCA_964392195.1 uncultured bacterium
CCCCGAGGAGCGGCTCGGCCGGGCGTCCTTCGAGCTCGTTCATCCCGAGGACCTGCCGCGGGTGAAGGCGGCGCTCGAGTCGTTGCTCCGCGACCCCTCGTATCCGGCCACGATCGAGTATCGCTGGCAGCGCCGCGACGGCTCGTGGATGTGGCTGGAGGCGGTGGGGCGCAACCTCCTCGACGATCCGGCGGTGGGCGGGATCATCGTGAACGCGCGCGACGTCACGGCGCGGCACGAGATCGAGGAGCGCCTCGCCGACAGCGAGCGCTACCACCGCGCGCTGATCGAGAACGCGCTCGACATCGTCACCGTCACCGACCCGGCCGGGATCACGCGCTCGGTGAGCGCCTCGATCGAACCGGTGCTGGGCTGGAAGCCGGCCGAGCTCGTCGGGCGCAGCGTGTTCGAGTTCGTCCATCCCGACGACCTGGCGCGGGTCGCCGAGCTCTTCGCCCGGCGCTCGGTCCAGCCGGGAGCGCGCGACGTCGCCGAGCTGCGGATGATCCATCGCGACGGCGGCGTGCGGCACCTAGAGGTGGTCGGTCAGAGCTTCGTCGACGACCCGGTGGTGGCCGGGGTGGTGTTCAACTCGCGAGACGTGACCGCGCGCAGGCTCGCCGAGGAGCAGCTCGCGGAGCAGCAGCGCCGGTTCCGCGCGCTGATCGAGAACTCGCTGGACGTGATCACCGTCCTCGACGCCTCGGGGCGCCGCAGCTACGTGAGCCCGTCGGTCGAGCGTGTGCTGGGCTGGAGCCCGGACGAGCTGATCGGCACGGGAGCCACCCAGTTCATCCATCCCGACGACGCGCCGCGCGTCGCGCCGGTGATGATGCGGCTCCTCGGGAGTCCCGGCGGTCGGGCGATGCTCGAGTTCCGCGTGCGTCACAAGGACGGCTCGTGGCGTCACTCGGAGTCGGTGGGTCACAACCTGCTCGAGGATCCGGCCGTGCGTGGGGTCGTCGTGCACTCGCGCGACGTCACGGCTCGGCGTCTGGCCGAGGAGCGCCTCGCGCAGAGCGAGGCCTACTTCCGGGCGCTCATCGACCAGGTCTCGGACCTGGTGACGGTGATCGAGCCGGACGGGACGCTGCGCTTTCTCAGCCCCGCGATCCGCAAGATCCTCGGCTACGAGCCGGAGGATCTCCTCGGTACTCCCCTGCTCGACCTCGTCCACCCGGACGATCGATCCACGATCGCCGCCGCGGTGGCCGGGTGGCCCACCGCTCCCGAGCTGGCGTCCGGCTCGGCCCCCGCGCTCTTTCGCGCGCGGCACAAGGACGGCTCGTGGCGGTACCTCGAGGGCACCGGGCGGATCTCCTTCGACGATCCGGTGGTGCATGGCGTGGTGGGTTCGGTCCGCGACGTCAGCGACCGGGTGGCGGCGGACGAGGAGCGCGAGAGGCTCTTCCGGGGCCTCGCCGAGGCGATGGATCAGGTCAAGCTGCTCCAGGGCTTGTTGCCGATCTGCTCGTCCTGCAAGCGGGTGCGCGACGACCAGGGCTACTGGACGCAGATCGAGGCGTACGTCGCCGAGCACTCGGAGGCGAAGTTCAGCCACGGCATCTGCCCGCGTTGCGCCAAGGACCTCTACCCCGACTACTTCGCCGACAAGCCCACCGATGAGATCGGCTGAGCGCCCCACGGCGCTCGTGCTCGCCGCCGGCACCGGCGGCGACGGCTCCGCGGTCGACCCCGACCCTGCCTGGGTCACCTACCGCGCCGACGGGCTCCCGCCCGGCTGACACGCGGCGCGCGTGCCGCCCTGCGGGCGGGCGGCTTCGCCTTCCTCGCCGGCGCGCTGACGCTCTCGAGCCACGCCGCGATCGGCTCGAACACCAGCTCGTGGGAGTGGCGGCTGATGAAGAGGTCGGCGTGCGCGAAGCGCAGCGCGTCGGTCCCCACCCGCAGCACGTCCTTCTTGTCGGCGCCGCTCGCCTCGAAGGCCGACATCACCGTGGCCTCGGGGACGATGCCGTCGGCGTTCGCCACCACCACCAGCAGCGGGTTCTTCACGTGCTGCATGGCGCGGGTGATGTTGCGGCCCTGGAGGACGAGATCGCGCTTGCGGATCCACACCGCGATCTCGCGGTTGATCTGCGAGACCGGGTCCTCGATGGTCCGGACCAGCGTCGAGATCTTGCTGGTATCGGTGATCTCGGGGTGCAGGTAGAGCTTGAGCACGCTGGGAAAACGCTTGAGCAGCGGAAAGCCGAGCTCCGCCAGGTGGCTGGTGAACAGGAACGGCAGCGAGCCCACGATGCGCGGGCTCGCTGCCAACCGCCTGAGGAACGGATGGACGTGGTGCCACGCGAGCGGTGACCCCATGGACACGATCGCGCCCATGCGGTTGTCCGGCACCAGGCTCGCGTGGATGTACTGGTAGCTGCCGCCCAGGCTGCAGCCGATCGAGT
>CAYMQR010000718.1:0-2409 GCA_964392195.1 uncultured bacterium
GCATGTACCGCAGCCTCGACGAGCTGTGGCGCGGCTGGTCGAAGAACTTCCACGTCTCGGTGGGCGGGAACGTGGTGCTCGCGGTGCTGGGCGCCGTCGCGCTGCTCGCGATCTTCGCCGCCCCGTGGCTGCTGCCGATCGTCGGCGTCCTCGGCTGGCACTGGCCGGTGGCCACGTCGCACTGGTTCGGCGTGAGCGCGCTCGGCGGCGCCTACGTGCTCGCCGCGCTCACCATCCGCCGCCTGCTCAAGGACACCTTCAAGCTCGACGACTCGCTCGCGTGGCTGACGCCGGTGGCCGCGTGCATCACCGCCGCGATCCTCGTGAACTCCACCCTGCGCGCCGCGAGCGGCAAGGGCGTCTCCTGGAAAGGCCGCACCTACGGCACCGCGGGCGAGGGCGAGCTGACGGGCGTCTGAGCACGCCTCGGCGCGACGGAGCGCCGCAGGCGCGGGCGCCCTCCAGAGCCATCGACTCGAACGGTCTGGAGGGCCCGCCTCCGGCGGGCCGGGTCCCGGATTCCGCGGAGAGCGCCGGTCGCACCGGTCGTGTCGCCGTGGCAGGCTCCCGCGCATGCGCGCGCGGACGATCCGGGGCCTGGCCGTGGCGGCGGGCGTCGCCGCGGTCGTGCTGGGCTACATCCACCTCGGGCGCCCGTGGCTTGCCGCGCACCACCTCTCGGTGCGGCTCGCGCCGCAGGTGCTCGGCGCGCTCAAGCTGACGCTCGGGGTGAGCGCGCTCGCGCTCTCGATCGGCGAGTGGGTGCGGCGGCGGCGCGGGCGCCCGCTGCCGCGGCGGGCCGTGTCGATCGCCTTCGCGGTGCTCGCGGGGTTCGGCGGCTTCGCGTTCCTGTCGTCGGACGACCTCGCCCCCGATCGCTACCAGCACGGCTGGGAGCTCTTCCACTACTACCTGGGCTCCAAGTACCACGACGAGCTCGGTTACAAGCGCATCTACCGCTGCGCCGCCGTGGCGCAGGCCGAGCTCAGTCCGACGATGCGCGAGGAGGTGGAGGCGCGGAAGCTCCGCGACCTCGACACCGGCGTGCTGGTGCCGGCGGCGACCGCGCTCGACGACCCGGCGCTCTGCAAGGACCACTTCACGCCCGAGCGCTGGGACGAGTGGAAGCGCGACATCCACTTCTTCCGCAGCACCTCGAGCCGCTCGTACTGGAACTCGTTCCAGAACGACCACGGCTACAACCCGAGCCCACTGTGGACCACGATCGGCAGCGCCTGCAGCTCGCGGATCGGCGCATCGCTGCCGGGGATGCAGGCGCTCGCGTCGATCGACCTGGTGCTCTACGTCGCGCTCTTCTTCGCGGTGTGGTGGGCGTTCGGCGCGCGCGTGCTGTGCGTCGCGCTGGTGTTCTTCGGGTGCCAGTTCCCGGCCAACGGCTTCTTCACGGGTGGGGCGTTCCTCCGCCAGGACTGGCTCTTCGCGGTGGTGGTGAGCGCCTGCCTGGCGCGGCGGCGCAAGCTCGTCGCGGCGGGCTTCCTGCTCGTGCTCGCGGCGATGCTGCGCGTCTTCCCGGCGATCCTGTTCGCGGGCTGGGGTGTGCAGGCGGTGCGCGACTTCGTGCGCGCGGCGCGCGCGGGGCCTCCGTGGCGCGAGCGGGTGAGCCCGGTGACGCTACGCCTCGCGGCGGGCGCGCTCGCGGGCGTGATCGTGCTCGGCGGTGCGAGCGTCGCGGTGGCGGGGCGCTCCAGCTACGGCGAGTTCGCGCGCCACATCGCCGTCCACAGCCGCACCCCGCTCACCAACAACATGGGGCTCGCGACGATCTTCTCGTATTCGCTCGACGGCCGCGCCCGGCGCACCTGGAACAAGGCCCTGCCCGATAGCTGGGCCGTGTGGGCCGCCAAGCAGCGCCAGCACTTGCTCGAGCGCGGCGTGGCGCGCGGGATCGTGATCACGGCGCTGGCGGCGGCGTTCGTGGCCGCGGTGTGGACCACGCGGCGCGCGCACGTGGCGCTCGCGCTGGGGCCGCTCGCGATCCTGAGCCTCACGACGCCCACCTGCTACTACTACTCGTTCTTCCTGCTCGCGGCCTTGCTCGCGCTCCACGACCGCCGCCAGGAGTGGGCGGTGCTCGCCGCGGGCGCGGCGAGTGCCTTGCTCGCGGTGTGGCCGCCCGCGCTCAACGTGTGGTGGGACGACCGCTTCCTGCTCCAGTCGCTGCTGTTTCTGGCGCTCGGGCTCTACCCAGTGGTGCGGCGCGCGTGGCACGCAACGGTGGCCGCGGGGCGTTGATCCACCCGGTCTGGAGGGCGCGCCTCCGGCGCGCCGGGACGTTCCCCGACGAGACGGACACGGGTGCGCCGATCGATCCCGCACGCGGGCGGGCGCACCCCCCCCCCCACGAACCCGGGGGCGCGCCCACCGGTCACCCGGCACGTGTAGGGGCCG
>CAYMQR010000719.1:0-1058 GCA_964392195.1 uncultured bacterium
TCGCGTCCTTGCGGACCGCCACCATCTCGGTGCGCGGCACCATGATCTCGCGCACCACGGTGTCGCCGAACTCGAACACCGAGGCGAGCATCTGGCGCTCGTCGCGGTGCAGCACGCCCTCCTCGTGGCCGAGGTCGATGAGGTACGCGATGTCCTCCTCGGTCACGAACGGCCCCGAGCGCGAGACCTGATGTCCGGTCGCCGTCACGATCACCCGCGACAGGTAGGTGAGCAGCCACACCACCGGGAACAGCGTCCACACCACCACCCGCACCACCCTGAGGGCGCGCGGCGCGTACGCCTCGGCGTTGTGCTTGGCGAAGGTCTTGGGCGAGATCTCGCCGAAGGTGAGCAGCAGGAACGACGACACGAAGGTCGCGATCGCGACCGTGCGCCCCTGCGAGAAGTGCACGGTGATCGAGGTGACCAGCGCGGCGGTGAGGGTGTTCACCACGGTGTTGCCGATGAGCAGCGTGGTGAGCACCCGGTTGGGCTCGTCGATCCACAGCTTGAGGCTATGGAAGCGCTTCTCGCCCGACTCGAGGAGCTGGCGCGCGCGCCGCTCGGAGATCGCCGTCACCGCGGTCTCGGCGGAGGAGAAGAACGCCGAGGCGACGATGCCCGCGCCGATGCCGAGCAGGTCGATGGTCAGCGACGGCTCGTTCATGGCGTGAGGTGGAGCCGGACGCCGGCCGCGGGATCGGCGATCCGCACCCACGTGACGCCGGCGGCGTCACGGGTCCAGGTGCGGGGCGCGCTGGTGAGCTGGCCGACGCTCGCCACGTGGGTGGGCGCGGCGCCGAAGTCCTCGGTCACGCCCGCGGTCGCGGGCCCGCCGCGCACCCGCCACATCACGGCGCGAGAGGTGGGCGAGACCTCGAGGGCGAGGCTGGTCGCGCTCTCCATCCGCCACGTGACCCGCACGCCGGTGCCGTGCTCCTCGTAGATGTCCACCGTCTTCGAGCCGCTCGCGAGCGGATACGCCGCGAGGGTCAGGTGACCGGCGGCGAACGCGTCGCCGTGGCCGCTCGCGGAGCTGGTCACGTCGAGCGGCACGA
>CAYMQR010000719.1:1158-2406 GCA_964392195.1 uncultured bacterium
TTCCGTACATCCACGGCCGGTGCTCGCCGCCGCCGCCGTTCTCCATGATCGGGTTGAGCGCGCCGAGCTGCGCCCAGCGCACGAAGAGCTCGGGGTCGTTCAGACCGTCGCCGCGGAAGCCGCCGATGTCCGAGCCGAAGTTCACGTAGCCCAGGTTCGACGACGCCACCATGTTGGCGAGCGCCGAGCGCATCCCCGCGAAGGATGAATCCTGATCGCCCACCCAGCCCGCGAAGTTCACGTCCCTGGGCGCGAACGGCACCGGCAGCGGCACGCCCACGTAGCTGTCGCTCGGCCGCGCCAGGATCACGCGGTCGTCGCCCAGCACGCTCCGGGTGAACGTGAAGAAGTCGCGGTAGTAGGCGTCGCGGTACTGGTCCCAGGTCACGGGGCCCGTCGAGCCCACGGCGCCGCCCGGGATCAGGAGCACCAGGGGGTCGGTGGCGTCGCACTTCCAGCCGTCGATGCCGAGGTCGAGGATGTTCTGCATGCGCGCATGCCACCACGCGACGGCCGCGGGGTTGGTGTAGTCGAGGAGCGCGCCCTGCCCGCCCCACCACTCCACCGTGGCGCCGCCGCTCAGCAGGTAGCCGTTGGCGAGCGCCTCGGGGAAGCTCGAGGCGGTGTCGTTGATCGCGCTCACGATCCACATCACCGCGCGCACGTCGCGGGCGTGGAGGTCGTCGACCAGCGCGCCGAGGTCCGGGTACCGGGAGGGGTCGGGCTCGAACGCGACCGGCTGGACCTCCCAGGGCCGGTCGATCACCTGCGCGCCGACCGGGATGCCGCGGGCGAGGTAGCCGTCGGTGAGCGCGAGCGCGCTCGCCTGGTCACCCTCGTTCTCCCACACCCAGTGGCGCAGCACCCACTCCGGCCACGGAGGCGGGGTGAGCGTGACGGGCGGGACCGGTGACGGCGGACAGCCGCTCGCGTTGAGGAACGTGAGCGGCGCGAGGACGGCGAGGACCAGGACCGAGACGGCAGAGACGCGGCGGGCGGACCGGCGAGCCGCGCCGGGACGCTGAGGAGGGTCGTCCCCCATGGGTATGGCTCCTGAGTGGCTGACCCCCGATCGAAGGGGGTCCGACGAGGCTACCGCAGGCGCCGCCCGCGCGAGAAGAGTGGCGCGAACGCGGCCACCCTACCGAGCCGCGCGCGGCCGCTCACAGCCAGCGCCGCACCCTGCGCGTGTAATCGACGTAGCGCTCGCCGAACTTGGCGCTGAGCGCGCGCTCCTCCGGCTCGATC
>CAYMQR010000720.1:0-2400 GCA_964392195.1 uncultured bacterium
ACTCTCGCCGGGTCCCACCCCCAAGTCGCTTCGCTTTCGCTCGCGGCGTGCCGCCGGCACGCGCCGATCGACGAGTCCGTGCGTGGACCGGCCCGCGATCGCTCGGCTGGAGGGCCGCGCTCCGTCGCGGCCGCTACGGCATCAATCCCGCTCGAGGCGTAAAGCGATGTCGCGGGCGAAGCGCGGCGCGGCGATCGTGAGCGTGCCGGATCCGTCCACGCGCACCGTGGCGCTCGCGCCGACGTCCTCGCCGCCATACGTGTCGATCCAGCGCGCCGTCCATCGGCCGCCGCCGAGCCCCTCGATCGAGACGCTCGCGCCCGTGATCGTCGTGTCGTCGGGGTGGAACCACTGGTGCGCGTCGCTCTCGAGCCACACCAGCGCGACGTCCCGTCCGCGCAGCGCGAGCGCGGTGAGCCCCGCCCCCGGCGCGCTCGCCACGGCGCCGCCCACCCGGACGTCTTGCCGGTCGAGCTCCACGCCCTCCACGAACCGCGCCAGCGCGCCGAAGTGAAAGTACAGGTCGCTCGGGTCGACGACGTTGTCCCACCACCACGTCATGCCGCCACCCAGCCCGCCGCCGAGCACTCCCGCCCACCCCATGTCGTGGATGCCGACACCCTCGGGATCGGCGGCGAGGGTCTCGCTCGGCCCGCGGAAGTCCACTCCGGCCTCGCCGATCAGCACCGGCTTCGCGTAGCGCCCCATGTGCTCGGTGAGGAGCGGCAGCGCGTGGCTGAAGTCGAGCGGCAGCCCACCCACCGCGTAGAGGTGAACCTGCGTGAACGCGATCCCGGGCAGCTCCCACAGGCCGCGGAAGAGCGCGGTGCCGAGGAAGAGGTCGAGGATCGCGGGAGTGCCGCTCACGCTCGTGGTCACGATCCGCCGCGCGGGATCGAGCTCGCCGAGCGTGCTCGCCATCACGCGATGCCAATCGACGAGCGCGTCCACGCCCGGCGAACCGGCGAGGTCGGCCTCGTTCCAGAGCTCCCAGAAGACGTTGCTGTCGCCGCCCCAGCGCGCCACCAGGTAGCGCAGCCGCCGCTCGAAGAGCTCGCGCGCCGTGGCATCGGTGAAGAAGTCCTCGGGCCGCGTAAGCGGCCCGCCGTTGGCGGCGTTGTACGGGTTGTCCGCCCACTCGGAGTTGACGGCGGTGGAGAACGGCCCGTGGTTCTGGATCGACAGCATCACCTGCAGGCCGAGCGCGCGGGCCTTCTCGATCACCCGATCGAGCTGCCACGCGCGGCCGAGCCGCTCCTCGTAGTCGCCGAGCGAGCTCGCCGTGACGGCGCCGTCGGCGCCGCGCTCGATCCACTCGAGACCGAACGCCCAGCTCGGCATCCACAGGCGCACGTAGGTGACGTGCCGGGCGGCGAGCTTCTCGAGCCAGTCGTCGTACGCGAACGTGCCGCGTCCGTCGTACCAGCACAGGTTCTCGCCGATCGCGAGGTAGGGCGCGCCGTCGTCGAACGCGAGGTAGCGCGGGTCGCGCGGGCTGACGCGCAGGAAGCCGTGCACGCCGTCGCGCGGCGCGCCCACCCGGAACCCGCTCCATTCCCCGACGCGCTCGTCGAGCTCGCCCGCGGCGGTGCGCTGCCGCGCGCGCACTCGCCCGCGCCCCTCGCCCTCCGCGGCCGGCGCGAAGCGCAGCGCCCAGTAGAGCTCGCTGGTCGCGGTGAGCGCTTCGCGACCGCCGTCGAGGGCGCGCTCGAAGTCGCGGGTGGCGAACGCGGGCACCTCGAGGTGCGCGCCGCTCGGCGACTCGAGCTCGGCGTGGACGTCCGCCTCCTCCGGATCGAACGGGTTCGCCGCGAGCACCGGCAGCTCGAGCGCGAGCTCGAGCCGATCCCACCGCGCCACGTCCGCGTGCGCGTCGCCACCGCCGCCCGACGACCCCGAGCCGCAGCCGAAGCCGCCCGCGCCGAGCGCCGCGAGAGCGAGCGCCGCGGCGCCAGCCCCCCAGGCGCGCCCGCCCGCCGCGCGATTCATTTCGGGATCTTGATCTTCGCGAGCCCGGGCGGACCCGGCGGGTACTTCAGGTCGAGATCCTCCAGCGTGTGGCGCAGCAAGCGTGCCACGACGTGGTTGCGGTACCACTTCTGGTTCGCGGGCACGACGTACCAGGGCGCCCACGGCGTCGAGCAGCGCGCGAGCGCGATCTCGTACGCGTCGGCGTAGTCGCTCCACAGCTTGCGCTCGTCGAGGTCGCCGAGCTGGAACTTCCAGCGCTTGGTGGGGTCGTCGCGGCGCTCCTCGAGGCGCTGGCGCTGCTCGTCGCGGCTGATGTGGAGGAAGAGCTTCAGGATGCGGGTGCCGGTCTCGGTGAGCATGCGCTCGAACTCGTTGATCTGCCGGTAGCGCTGCTCGATGGTGTCGGCGTCGGCCCACTCGTGGACCCGC
>CAYMQR010000721.1:0-2397 GCA_964392195.1 uncultured bacterium
CGGCCAAGGCCGACGGCACGTTCCAGCGCATCTCGGAGAAGTGGTTCGGCACCGTCATCGGCGCGCGCTGACCGCGCGCCGGCCCGCCGATTCGCGCCGCCCTCCGACCCGCCGCGCCTCGCCCCATGCCCGATCAGCCCGACTTCTGGACGTTCTCCACCCAGGTGGTGTGGCCGCGCATCGCGGCCGGCTTCGTGCTGACCGCCGAGCTGACGGTGCTCTCCGGTCTCGCCGGGCTCGTTGTCGGTCTGGTGGTCGCCATCGGGCGGATGTCGCGCTTCGCCGCGCTACGCCACGCGGCGCGCGTCTACATCGCGATCTTCCGCGGCACGCCTCTGCTCCTGCAGGTGCTGTTCGTGTACTTCGCGCTGCCGCCGCGCCTCGACCTGCGCCTCGACGCCTTCCCCGCCGGCGTGCTGGCGCTCGGGCTCAACGCCGGCGCCTACTTCGCGGAGATCCTGCGCGCGGCCATCGAGTCGATCGACCGCGGCCAGATGGAGGCGGCGCGCGCCCTCGGCATGAGCCACCGCCTCGCGATGCGGCGCATCATCCTGCCGCAGACGTACCGCCGCCTGATCCCGCCGATCGTCAACGAGCTCGCGGCGCTTTCCAAGGACACCTCGCTGGTGTCGGTGATCGCGCTCAGCGAGGCGCTCTACGTGACGCAGCGGATCGCCGCGACGTACCTCCGGCCCTGGGAGGTCTACGGCTGGGCGGCGCTCGGCTACCTGATCATCGTGCTGGTGCTGAGCGGGATCGCCGCCAAGCTCGAGGCGCGACTGGGAGCACGCGACGCGTGAGCGACGAGCTGCTGCGACTCGAGGGCGTGGGCAAGCGCTTCGGCGCGGCCGAGGTGCTCGCGGACATCGACCTCGTGGTGGCGCGCGGCGAGGTGGTCGCGGTGATCGGCCCGAGCGGCTCGGGCAAGTCGACGCTGCTGCGTTGCATCAACCACCTGGCTCCACCGACCTCCGGTCACGTGTGGTTCGCCGGCGAGCCCATCGGGGAGCGCCGGGCCGGCGAGCGCTGGGTGCCGCGCGCGGAGCGCGAGATCGACGCGCAGCGCGCGCGCATCGGCATGGTGTTCCAGCGCTTCCACCTCTTTCCTCACCACACCGCCCTCGGCAACGTGATCGAGGCGCCGGTGCGCGTGAGGGGTGAGAGCGTCGCCGCGGCCACCGAGCGCGCGCTCGCGCTCCTCGAGCGCGTCGGGCTCGCCGAGAAGCGCGACGAGTACCCGGCCCGGCTCTCCGGCGGCCAGCAGCAGCGCGTGGCGATCGCGCGCGCGCTCGCGATGGAGCCCGAGCTCATGCTCTTCGACGAGGCGACCTCCGCCCTGGATCCCGAGCTCGTAGGCGAGGTGCTCGAGGTCATGCGCGACCTCGCCCGCGAGCACATGACGATGCTGGTGGTGACCCACGAGATGGGGTTCGCCCGCGAGGTGGCGAACCGCGTGGTGGTGCTCGAGGCGGGCCGCAAGATCGAGGAAGGCCCCGCCCCGCAGGTCTTCAGCGCGCCCGCGCACCCCTTCACGCAGCGCTTCCTGCGCCGCGTGCTCGCGCCGCGGTAGCGGCGCGTCGCGTTCGCGCGAAGCGACGTCCGATCACCCTGGAGCCCGACGCTTCGTCGTCGGGTCCGCGGTTCGGCGCGCCCTACTTCCGCGCGCCCGGCTTGCGCGCGGTCACCCGCGCGATCTCGCCGCTCTGGATCAGCCCCGCGAGCGTCCGTTCCACCTCCTGGCCGAAGATGACCGCGGCGGCCTCGAGCGCCTTGGGGCGGATCGCGCCGATCGCGCGGCCGATGTCGTCGGGCGTCTCGGCGCGGCCGAAGCCGCGCCCGGCGTGGTCGACCAGGTAGCGGACGACGTCCTGCGCGGCGCGGGCGACGTGCTTGCGGATCAGGTCGCCCGCCTTCGACGCGACCTCCAGGTCGACACCCGCCGCCTCGAGCTCGAGCGCGAGCTTGAGCAGCGCCGTGCTTCCCACCAGGAACGAGCCGTGCTCGCGGTTCACGAGGCCGTGCCGGATCAGCTCGCTCACCAGCCCGGGCCGGTCGCTGCCGATCAGCTCGCGCAGCTCGTCCTCGCTCACCAGCCGCGGCGCGTCGTTGGCCCACGGCCGCGAGAGCTGCTCCTCGACGCCGAGCCAGGCGCCGAGCTCGAGGTCGCCCTTCTCGATCCGCGCCACCAGGTCGCGGATGGCGCGGATCGTGAGCCCCCGGTCCTGGAGATCGGCGATCAGCTTGAGGCGCTCGACGTGGGCGTCGCCGTAATAGGCGGTGCGGCCGCGAACCGTGGGCCGCGGCAGCGCTCCCTTGGCCTGGTAGAAGCGGATCGTGCGGCTCGGCACGCGGGTGCGCGCCGCCAGCTCGTCGATCGTGTATTCGGCCACGGGGGCC
>CAYMQR010000722.1:0-2395 GCA_964392195.1 uncultured bacterium
CGACCACGACCATGACCATGACCATGACCATGAGTGCGACGACCCGAGCCACCACCACCACGGAGGTGACGAGCACGATCACGTGCACGGCGAGCTCTGTGACCACGACCACGACGACCACGAGCACGTCCATGACGAGCACTGCGATCATGACGACGGCCCCCTCGACCCGATCTGGGACGAGCTCGCGGATCAGCCGCTCGACCGTCGCTACGAGCTGACGCTCGCCAGGCTCGGCGATGGCGAGGCGCTCGACGCGGACACATGCATCGATCTCGTCAACAGCATCGGCATCGAGCTGCTGCAGGTCCGACGGGCTGGCGACCTGGGTCGGATGCTCGACGCCGCGCGCGCCCAACGCGCCGAAGTGATCGAGGAGTACGGCGCCTTCGACCGCGCACTGCGCGCCTGGATGGCGCTGCAGGGCGAGGGCCCCGGCGACGCCCTGCTCGAGGTCGCGCGCCACGCCGGCGACGACCCCGAGGAGCTGCTCCAGCTCCTCGATGCGTACCTCTATCACGGACGCTCGGCGCTGGTCGCCGAGGCGGTCGGCATCGCGATCTCCGGCGAGGCCTTCGGCGACGACGAGCGGCCCGAGATCCTCGACGAGCTCCACGACGTCCTCGTCCAGACCGCGATCGTGGAGGCGCTCGACGCCCACCCCGACCTCGACGCGGTACCCACCGCGCTGGTCGAAAGGCTGAGCGTGATCGGGGAGGTCGACCACGACTTCCTCGGCGAGCTCGTCACGCGGCGCAGCGGCCGCGCGAAGGAGAAGCTCGAGACCGCCGAGATCCGTGGCGTGCAGACGGTCGACGAAGCCGAGCAGGTGGTGTTCCTGCTGTCGCTCGAGTTCTGCGGCGTGCTCGCGCGCGAGCACGGTTTCTCGCGCGCCCGCGCCGAGCTCGCCCGCGCCGAGCTGGCCGCGTACCTGACCGAGCGGATGTTCGACATCGCCAAGCCGGACGGGCGCGCCGCCAAGCAGGCGCTGCGCGGCGTACCCAAGCGTGCCGGCTACCTGCTCCCGGATGCTGCCACCGCCGCCACGCACCTCGAGAACTCCGCCGATCCCGTGCTCGGCTCGGTCCACCGCGCCACCGCCATGTTGCGCGCGCTGCCGGCCTGGTTCGCCTTCCTCTCGGCGCGCGGCCTCACCGAGGCCAACGAGGGTACCGAGGTGGTCTCGCGCTTGCGCTCGGCGGCCAAGGAGCTGCCCGAGATGGCGGAGGTCTTCTGCGAGGACCCCGCCGTCCTCGACGACCTGCGCGCGGCGCTCGCCCGGTGACCCGTCCCGTTCCTCGGCGCGCCGCTCCCGCGACCGCGAGGGCGGCGCGCGCGCCTCGGGTTGCGGTCGCTGGACCTGGCCCGGATACTTGCGGTTCCCCTCGCCTCGACGCCGTCCCGGCCGGTCCATGAACCTCCGCACCGCGACCTCGCTCGCCCTGCCCTTCGTCGGCGCGCGCGTCCTCGGCTCGCGTACCCCGCTGGTGGTGGGCATCCAGCTCACGCTGCGCTGCAACTTCCGCTGCGACTACTGCACGCGCACCAGCGACCAGCGCATCGAGCTGCCGACCGAGCTGGTCGCGGCGTTGCTCGAGGAGGTGGCGAGGCTCGGTGGACGCAAGGTGGTCTTCACCGGTGGCGAACCGCTGCTCTACCCAGGCGTGGTGGAGCTGGCGCGGCGCGGCCACGAGCTCGGCCTCTCGGTGAGCCTCAACACCAACGGCACCTTCCTGCACCGCCAGCAGGAGATCCTGCGCTGGATCACGGACCTCACGACCAGCCTCGACGGCGGGCGCGCGGTCCACGACCAGGTGCGGGGTCCGGGCTCGTTCGACAAGGTCGTCGAGAGCCTCCGGCTCGCGCGCGAGCGCGGCATCAAGCGGCGTGTCACGGTCGTGCTCCACCGCCTGAGCCTGGACGCCGTCGACGAGCTGCTGGAGCTCGGCGCGAGCGAGGACGTACCGCTCACGTTCCAGCCGGTCTTCGATCCGCCCGAGGACCGCAGCGACGTGTACCCGGAGGTCGGGGCCTACCGCGCGGCGATCGACCACCTGCTCGCCGCCAAGCAGCGCGGCCACGCGCGCGTCATCGCCAACTCGGTCGAGGGGCTGCGGTACCTGCGCGCGTGGCCGGACCTCTCGTGGTCGCGGTGCGCGGGCGGCTTCCTGTTCTGCCGCGTGCAGGTGGACGGCGACGTGGTGATCTGCGCCGAGAACAAGGCGAGCCCGCCGGGCGGCAACGTGCTGCGCGACGGCGCGCGCGCGTTCGAGCGCGCCTTCCGCGCCCTCGAGGTGCTGAGCTGCGGCACCTGCCCGTGCGCGAACCACGTCGAGATCAACCAGGCCTTCGCGCCCAACGTCGGCGCGGCGCTCAACCTCGCCCGCCTCGTGTA
>CAYMQR010000723.1:0-2395 GCA_964392195.1 uncultured bacterium
CCGGCGGCGCGCGCAGCTCTCGGCGCTCCAGACGGCGTTCGTCTCCAAGGTGTCGCACGACCTGCGCACCCCGCTCACCAGCATCCGCATGTTCGTCGAGACGCTGCAGATGGGCCGCATCCACGACACCGAGCGCTACCACGAATGCCTCGACGTGCTCGCCGCTGAGACCGCGCGGCTGTCGTCGATGATCGACCGGCTGCTCGACTGGGCGCGCATGGAGGCGGGCCGCAAGCAGTACCGGTTCCGGCCCACCGCGGTGTCGGAGGTGGTGAACCAGGCGGTGGCGGCGTTCCGGCCACAGACGCTCACCGGCGCGGTCGAGCTGACGGTGGACGTCGAGCCCGAGCTGCCCACCATCTCGGCCGACGCCGAGGCCCTCTCCGAGGCGCTCCTCGACCTCCTCAACAACGCCTACAAGTACACCGGCGAGCAGAAGAAGATCGCGGTGCGCGCCCGCCGCGAGGCGCGCACCGTGGTGGTGGCGGTGACGGACAACGGCCCCGGCATCCCGCGCTCCGAGCACGTCCGCATCTTCGACCGCTTCTACCGTGGCGGCGAGGCGAGCACCCGCGAGATCGAGGGCAGCGGCCTCGGGCTCGCGATGGCGCGCCACACGATCGACGCGCACAAGGGTACGATCCACCTCGAGAGCGAGGTCGGCCGCGGCAGCACCTTCAGCCTGGTGCTTCCGGTGACGTGAGCGAGGCATGGCGTCGAACCACCGCAAATCGCGCATCCTGCTGGTCGAGGACGACCACTCCATCCTGCGTGGGCTGGAGCTCAACCTGACGGTCGAGGGGTACGAGGTCGGTACCGCCGCCGAGGGCAAGACCGGCCTCAAGCGCGCCCTCGACGAGCCGTGGGACCTGATCATCCTCGACATCATGATGCCTGGGCCCGACGGACTCGAGATCCTGCGCCGCGTGCGCGCCTCCAAGAAGGAGACCGGCGTCATCCTGCTCTCGGCGCGTGGCGCCGAGTTCGACAAGGTGGTGGGCCTCGATCTCGGCGCCGACGACTACCTCACCAAGCCGTTCGGGCTCGCCGAGCTCCTCGCCCGCATCAAGGCGGTGCTGCGGAGACGCAGCCATCCCGCGGCTCCGGTGGCCGACTCGGTCACCCGCTTCGGTGACGTCGCGATCGACCGCGAGCGCCGTCGCGTCACCAAGGGCGGCCAGGAGGTGTCGCTCACGGCGCGCGAGTACGAGGTGCTCGAGTACTTCCTCGCTCGCGAGGACCGCGTGGTGAGCCGCGAGGACCTGCTCGAGAACGTGTGGGGCTTCCAGAACCTCGAGTCGAACCGCACCGTCGACAACTTCGTGTCCCAGCTCCGCGCCAAGCTGGAGGGGAACCCCGACCAGCCGGCCCACTTCCTAACCGTGCGCGGCGTGGGCTACCGCTTCGTGGCGAAGCCCGAGGCGCGGTGACTCGCGGCGCGCGCAAGCTCGAGGCGGCGCTCGCGACGCTCGGCTTCGCCGAGCACGTCCGCGAGGCGCGCGCCGTCGATGTGGGCGCCTCGACCGGCGGCTTCACGCGCACGCTGCTCGAGCACGGGGCGCGCGAGGTGCTGGCGGTGGACGTGGGTCACGGCCAGCTCGACCCGGCGCTGCGCGCCGATCGGCGGGTGCGGGTGCTCGAACGCGTGGACTGGAAGAAGCTCCCGCCCACCATCGAGCCCGGGCCGTTCGACGCCTTCACCGTCGACGTGAACTTCGTCGCGGCGCGCAACATGCTGCGCGGGCTGGCGTTCCGCCTCCGTCCGGGCGCCCACGGGCTGGTGCTGGTGAAGCCGCAGTTCGAGCTGCCGGAAGGAGCGCTCGCACCCGGCGCGCCGGGCGACGCGGCGCTCCGCGCCCGGGCGCTGGCGCGCTTTCGCGACAAAGCCGCCAAGCTCGGCTTCACGGTGCTCGGCTCGCTCGACTCGCCGGTGCCGGGCGCCTCGGGGACCATCGAGCTCTTCGCCCATCTGCGCTTCGACGGCTGGAGCGCGCGCCCGGCCGCCGGCGCCGGCGAGGCGGCTGCGGTCGAGCCCAGCGCGGCCGCTCCCGGCGAGCCCGCACGGCTGCGCTGGTTCGCGATCACGGCGCCCGGGCTCGAGGCGCAGACCGAAGCCGAGATCGCGGCGATGCCGGGGGTGAGCGAGCTGCAGCGGATCGAGGGCGGCGTCGGCTTCGGCGCGCCGCTCGAGGTGGGCTTCGCGGTGAACCTGCGCTCGCGCACCGCGACCCGCCTGCTGGCGCGGGTCGGGACGTTTCGCGCCGAGGACTTCGCGTCGTTCCGCCGCCGCGCCGCCCAGCTCGACTGGTCGCCGTTCGTGACGCCCGGCGAGCCGATCGAGCTCCATGTCACCGCCAAGCGCTGCAAGCTCTTCCACACCGGCGCGGTCGCGGAG
>CAYMQR010000724.1:0-2394 GCA_964392195.1 uncultured bacterium
GCGGCTTCGGCGGCTACGGCACGCTCGCCTTCGACCGCGCGAAGCGGCTCGTCGGCGTCTACGGCAACGGCCGCGGCTTCGAGCTCCAGCTCCTCGACGCCGCCTCGCTGCGCAAGCTCGCGGGCTACCCGCTGCCGCCGCGGCCGTGGTCGTTCCCGCTCGAGGGCGTGGCGCCGTGGAAGTACATCGGCGCCGGCATGTACTTCTACCTCGACGAGCAGGATCGCGCCGTGGTGCCGACCACCGCGAACACGATCGAGGTGGTGCAGGTGCCGGAGGACCCGGCGCGGGGCTTCACGCTCGTGCGTAGCCACGACCTCGGCGCCGCGGTGGTCGAGCAGCCGTGGCCGAAGCGCGACAGCGTGGCGTTCGTGCTCCCCGAGTGGAGCGGGCGGCGGCTGTGGTTCGCGACCACGCTGGGGCGGATCGGGACCGTGGACGCGGCGAGCGGCCACGTCGAGAGCGTGAGCTTCGGCGACGAGATCGTCGAGAACTCGTTCGCGGTCGGCGAGGACGGCATCTTCATCGCCACCGATCGCGCGCTCTATCGCCTGAGCGCGGACGCGACCGGAGCGATCGTCACCGACTGGCGGTCGGAGTACGACCGCGGCCCCGCCGCCAAGCCGGGGATGATCACCCGCGGCACCGGCACTTCGGTGTCGCTGGTGGGCGGGCGCGACGGGCTGGCGGTGATCACCGACAACGCCGAGCCGCGCATCCGGGTGCTCTTCGTGAGGCGCGCCGACGGCGCGCTCGCGTGCAGCGAGCCGGTCTTCGCCGAAGGTCTGAGCGCCACCGACATCAGCGCGGTCGAGTGGGAGCACGCCGACTTAAGCGGCGCCTCCGCCGGGCGCTTCAGCGCGATCGTCGAGAACAACTGGGGCCACCACGCGTTCCCGGTGGCGCACCCGGAGCCCGGGCTCACCCGCGTGGACGCGGTCCGCCAGACCGACGGCACGTTCCGCTGCGAGACCGCCTGGACCAACCCGGTGCGCGGCGTGAACGTGGCGAAGGCGTCGCTGGGCGCGGGCCTCTTCTACACGTATTACCGCGGGCCCGAGGACGACCCCGTGACCCAGTGGTACCTGTCGGCGATCGACCTCACCAGCGGACGGACCGTGTACCGCGTGCGCGTCGGCGCCGGGCAGGGCTTCAACAACTGGGCGGGCTCGCTCTTCCTGCACCCCGACGGTGCCCTCTACTCGACCACCATCTTCGGCCTGGTGATGGTGCGGGACGGGGGCCCTCGACCTCCGGGAACCGGCTGATCCGACGGCGTCGGAGGGGCACGCGCCGCGTGCCCGGCGATACGCGACGACGTCGCGGCGCCCGGACGTCGATTGCGGTATGGCGCTCAGCCCGTCGCGCGCTTCGGCGCCCGGGTGAGGGCGGCGGCGAGCTCCTCCACGCGGACCGGCTTCGAGATGTAGTCGTTCATCCCCGCCGCGACGCAGCGCTCGCGGTCGCCGGCCATGGCGTTCGCGGTCATGGCGACGATGTGGGGCCGGTGCTCGGTGTCCCAGCGCGCGCAGATCGCCCGGGTCGCCTCGAAGCCGTCGAGCTCGGGCATCTGCACGTCCATGAGCACCACGTCGTAGGGGAGCCGGGTGAGGCAATCGAGAGCCTCCCGCCCGTTGCCGGCGACGTCCGCGGTGTAGCCGAGGCGCGCGAGCATGCTGATCGCGACCTTCTGGTTCACGCGGTTGTCCTCGGCGACCAGGATGCGCAGTGGGTGACGCTGGCCGAGCCGTGCGTCGACCGGCGCGGCGTCGCTGGCGCGCCGAGCCGGCGACGGCGTGGCGCCGGTGAGCAGCGCCACCATCACATCGAGGAGAGCGCTCGGCTTGACGGGCTTGGTCAGCGTCGCCTCGAAGACCATGCCGCGGGCGCGCGCCTCGGCGGTCGCGGCTCCCATGGACGTGAGCAGGATCATCGGCAGCGCGCGCGCGTCGCGCCGGGCCCTCAGCTCGCGGCCGAGCTCGATGCCGTCGAGGCCGGGCATCTGGCAGTCGAGGATCGCCAGCTCGAAGGGCTCGTCGGCGTCGATCCACGAGATCGCCTCGTGGGGCGACGACGTGACCCTCGGCACCATGCCCCACAGCTCGGCGTAGTCGTGGAGGATGCGGCGGTTGGTCTCGTTGTCGTCGACGATCAGCACCCGCTTTCCGGCGAGGTCGGTGGTCACCGGTCCGCCCGCGCGCCGGTCGACCGGGTCCGAGATCCGGCACCGCACCGTGAACCAGAACGTCGAGCCGCGACCCGGCGCGCTCTCGACTCCGATCGCGCCGCCCATCAGCTCGCACAGCCGCTTCGACACCACCAGCCCGAGCCCGGTGCCGCCGTACTGCCGGGTGGTCGAGGAGTCGACCTGCGAGAACGGCTGGAAGAGCCGGT
>CAYMQR010000725.1:0-2390 GCA_964392195.1 uncultured bacterium
TCGATCCCCGGCGACAAGGGCAAGGCCGACCTGGTGGTGTTCCACTTCGGCACCGGCCAGGGTGGCGACGCCCAGTCGAACCTCGACCGCTGGGTGTCGCAGGTGGAGTCGCCCGCGGGCACCAAGCCCGAGCGCGACTCCTTCGACGTGAAGGCGGGCGACGCGAGCTACAAGGTCTCGACGGTCACCGTGCCCGGCACCCTCAAGGCCGGCGGCATGGGGATCGGCATGAAGGAGGCGCAGGCCAACGCGCGGCTGCTCGGCGCGGTGGTCGAGGGCCAGGGCGGCCCGTGGTTCTTCAAGGTCACCGGCCCCGACGCGACCGTGAAGGACGCGCAGCCGGCGTTCGTGAAGATGCTGAAGGGCCTACGCCCAGAGTGACTTGGTGTCCGGGTCGGGCGCCTGCACGGCGCCCGGCTCACCCGGCGCCGGCGCCGCGCTCCCCGCCACGTTCACCACCGAAGGACGCGACGCCGCGTTGGCGTCGAGCCCGAGCCCGTCGATGAAGGTGCGCATCTCGCGCACCGGCCCGCGCAGGTAGCGGAACATCTCGACGTGGCCGCCCTCGAACCACGCGAGGTGCGGCTCGTCCCAGCGCTTCCACAGCGCCTTGAGGCGCTCGGGGCGCAGGATGCGGTCGTACTTGCCCGCGATCAGCAGGATGTGGTCCTTGGGGATCGCCGGCTTGAGCTCCTGGAAGCCGAGCTCGCGCAGGTAGTCGCCGACGTGCTCGGGCCCCCAGCCGAAGGTGGCGAGCTCGCGGCGGAAGCGCGTGAGCAGCGACGCCTCGAGCATCACCGACGGTAGGTCGAGGTGCGCCGCCACCGAGATCGCGAACGACAGCCTGGGCTCCACGCACGCGGTGGTGAGCGTCATCATGCCGCCCAGGCTCGCGCCCGACATGCCGATCGGGCCCTGGCCCGTGGCGTCCAGCCAGCCGACCAGCGCGCGCGCGTCGCCCACCGTCTGACGGATCGCCTCGATGGTGCGGACCAGGTCCGCGGTCCAGAAGTACTCACCGTGGAAGAGCGAGCCCTTGGGGCGGCGCTTGCCGTGGTAGGGGAGCTGCATGCGCGCCACGTGCATGCCGAGCTTGCGCGCCAGCCCGGGCAGCATGTGGCGCTCCTCCCACCTGAAGTCGGGCTGCATCCACGAGTGCAGGTAGATGAGCGTCGGCAGCTCGGGGCGCGCGAGGTGGCGGATCCACTGCACGTGGACCGTCGCGTTGGCCTGGTACTCGGCCTCGTGGCGGCGCCGGAAGTCGTCGCTGATCGGCACGTGCGGCGAGGCGAACGACAGGTCCTCGCACAGGAACTCGGCGTTGCGCCAGCGCGGCCGGATGTCGACCCGCGCCGGCAGCTCGGGCTCCGGCATGAGCTGCTCGGGCGTGCGCCCGTTGAACAGCTCGAGCTGGTGAAGGGTGTTGGGGTTCGGCGGGCTACGGCGGTGCAGCACACCCGCGAGGGTGCTCGCCGTCTCGTCCAGGAGTCGCGAGATCCTGTGGCCCATGTCGCCGCTCCGGCACCACTTTGACGCAGTGCGTGGACCATAGCGCCACGCTCGCTCCCGGAGCAACGCCGGACGGCGGTCGACGCTGCTATTGTTCCGGGACGATGATCGATCGAATCATGGAGGCGTTGCTCGCCGAGCTCGACCGGGCGCTCGAGGGCGGGCTCACGACCGGTTCCGCCGAGCGCAGCGCGGCGGTGAAGGACGCGCTCACGAAGGGCCTCGTCGAGACCTACCGCGAGTGCGCGTCGGGGATGCGTGAGCGCGCGTTCCGCGCCGCGCGCGGGGTCGCCTACGAGCGCACCAAGGCGGGCGCCGAGGGCGAGGCGAAGGGCGCCGAGGCCGCGGCCGAGGCGATCCGCGCCCTCGACGTCGAGCCGCCCGAGGAGGCGCCGTGATCGCGCCGTTCGCCGCGCGCTGCCCGGCGTGCGGCGCGGAGGGTGCGCGCCGCGCCGCCAACCCGGGACTCGGGATCGGCTTCGCGGTGATGGGCGCGTTCCTGATCCACATCGCCTTCGCCGTCGAGTGGTACGGCGGCGTCGGCCTCATGCACCAGGTGCTCGGCTGGGGGCTGGTGCTGAGCGCCGTGTGGGGCTCGATCCAGGACGGTCGCGCGCTCGCCACCGGCGCGCCCACCTCGAAGTTCTGGATCGAGACCCGCAGCCACTGCGACGCGTGCGGCACCACCACGAGCTACGCCACCGCGCAGCGCGTGACGCGGGCGCTGCTGCTCGCGACCTTCGCGATCTTCGCCTACCTGCGCTTCGCGCCCCCGAGCGTGTGAGCCGCCGGCGGGGGCGCGTCGACGATCCAACGCCCGAACGGACTCGCGCACCGCGCCACGTCGGGACTCGACACACGGCGCGTCGCAGCGCGACGCC
>CAYMQR010000726.1:0-2365 GCA_964392195.1 uncultured bacterium
CGAGCGCTGAGCGCGGCGGGTCCCGCGGGGACGCCGCGCCAGGCTCAGAACGGCATGTCGTCGATGTCGGGAGTGGCCGGCAGGCACGGTGCGCCGCCGCCGAGCGCCGCGCGCTCGGGCGCGGGTGGGCCTTCGACCAGCGCCACGTGGTCGAGGAGGTGGCGCGGGACGTCGCCGAGGAAGCGGCTCGGTTCGGTGAGGATGCGGCCGGAGGCGCGGTCGGGGACGTTCATCGGGTACGTCAGATAAAGCTGGTCGCGGGCGCGGGTGGCGGCGACGTAGAGCAGTCGCCGCTCCTCCTCGAGCTGCGCCGGGTCGTTCATCGACAGGAAGCTGGGAAACCGGCCGTCGAGGGTCCAGATCACGAACACGGTGTGCCACTCGAGGCCCTTCGCCGAGTGGATCGTCGACAACACCAGGTGCTCGTCGTCGGTGCTGCCGGGCGCGGTCCCCGCGACGCTGTTGGTGGGCGGCTCGAGAGCGAGGTCGGCGAGGAACTCGTCCACCGAGCGGAAGCGCTCGGCGATCGCGACCAGGTGGTCGAGGTCGCGGATGCGCTTGGGGTGGTCGTCGTGGCGCGATTCGAGGATCGGGCGGTAGTAGTCGACGATGCGCGCGATCGCCTCGGCGGGCGTGAGGGTGCCGCGGGTCAGCACGACCATCAGCTCGGCGAGCGCCTCGAGGCGCGCCGCCGCGCCACCGTGGCGGCCGCGGGCTTGCTCGGCGATCGAGGCCACGGGGTCGTTGGTGGCGGCCACCCGCTCGATGACCGACTGCGCCCGCGCCGGGCCGATGCCGTCGACGAGCAAGAGCAGCCTGAGCCACGCGACGCGGTCGGTGGGATTCCGCGTCACGCGCAGGTGCGCGACCACGTCGCGGACGTGCGCCGTCTCCATGAGCTTGAAGCCGCCGCGCTTCACGAACGGGATGCCGGCCTCGCCGAGGGCGAGCTCGAGGTCGAACGAGTGGAAGCTCGAGCGGAACAGCACCGCGATCTTGTCGAGCGGGACGCCCTCCTCGCGCAGCTCGAGGATGCGCTGGACGACGAACCTGCTTTGCTCGTACTCGTCCATGGCGCGCACCAGCTGCGCGCCGGCGCCGCCGGTGCGGTGGCTCCACAGCCGCTTGGTGAGCGCGATCGGCGAGGCGGCGATGAGCGCGTTGGTGAAGTCGAGGATCGGCTGGATCGAGCGGTAGTTCTCCTCGAGCGTGACCGTGGTGGTGCCGGGGAAGCGCTCGGTGAACTCGAGGATGTTGCGCACCTCGGCGCCGCGGAACGAGTAGATGCTCTGGGCGTCGTCGCCCACCACGGTGACGTTCTGGTGGGTCTCGGCGAGCAGCCGCACGATGTCGGCCTGGATGCGGTTGGTGTCCTGGTACTCGTCGACCAGCACGTGGCGGAAGCGCTCGGAGAGCGCGCGCCGCACCTCGGGCTCGCGGACCAGGAGCGACTTGAGCAGGAGCAGCAGGTCGTCGTAGTCCGCCATGTGGTGGGCGAGCTTGTAGCGCTCGTAGTGCTCGAAGAGCTGGTTCAGCGGCTTGGCGAAGTGGGCGAAGTGCGGGTGGTCGCGCTCGAGCACCTGGGGAAGCGGCGTCACGCAGTTGATCGCCCGCGAGAACATGCGGCGGATGGTCTGCTTGCGCGGGAAGCGCTTGTCCTTGGTGGCGTAGCCGCCCTCGGTGCGCAAGAGCCCGACGAGGTCCTGGGAGTCGCCCTCGTCCAGGATCGTGAAGCTCGGGCTCAGGCCGAGCCGCGCGCCGTGCTCGCGCAGCACCGCGTTGGCGAAGGAGTGGAACGTGCCGCCCTGCACGCGTTCCACGCCTTGCGCGCCGAGCAGCGCGGCGCGCCGCAGCATCTCCTCGGCGGCCTTGCGGGTGAACGAGAGCAGCAGGATCGACTCGGGCGGGACGCCCGATTGGACCAGCCGCGCGACGCGGTAGATGAGGGTCCGGGTCTTGCCGGTGCCGGCGCCCGCGACGATCAAGAGCGGGCCGTCGCCCGCGACCACCGCGCGGTGCTGCGCCTCGTTGAGCGCGGCGCGGAAGTCGATCCCGGCGCGGGCCGGCCGCGTGCCGGGCAGGTCGCTGCGCAGCGCGTAGGTGCGCAGCGTGGGTGTGGCGGGGGAGGTGGACGCGGGGACCGTCGAAGCGGGCGCGTCGGTGGTGCGATCGGGCTCGGACATGCGCCCCGAAGGTACCCGGGACGAAGGCCGGCCGGCGACGGCGCCATACAGAGATCGGCGAGATCGCATACGCGACGCTCGCGCGTATCGCCGGCCGCGCTTACCGCGCGGCCCTCCGACGGATCGTGATCCCGGCCTGCGGAACGACGGGACTCGGCGATGTGCGCGTCGCAGCGCGACGC
>CAYMQR010000727.1:0-2357 GCA_964392195.1 uncultured bacterium
CCTGCAGGTTGGTGCCGAGCTTCACCTTTCCCGTGGTCGGCTGGAGGTCGCCCAGCATCAGCTTGAGCAGCGTCGTCTTCCCCGAGCCGTTCGGACCGATCACCGCGACCCGATCGCCACGCAGGATGGTGACGTCGAGGTCGCGGAAGAGCGGCGCCACGGCACCCGGGTAGCGGAAGCTCACGCCCTGCGCGCGCGCCACGAGCTGACCCGAGCGCTCGCTCTCGCTCATCTCGAGGCGCACGTTGCCGACCCGCTTGCGCCGGTCGCGAGCCTCCTCGCGCATCTTCTCGAGCGCCTTCACGCGCCCCTCGTTGCGGGTGCGGCGGGCCTTGATGCCCTGCCGGACCCACACCTCCTCCTGGGCGAGCTTCTTGTCGAAGAGCGCGTCGGCGCGCTCCTCGGCCTCGAGCGCCGCGTCGCGCGCCGCGAGGTAGCGCTCGTAGCTGCCCGGATAGGAGGTCAGCCGGCCGCGGTCGAGCTCGACGATGCGGGTCGCGAGCCGCGCCAGGAAGCCGCGGTCGTGGGTCACGAAGAGCAGCGTCGGCGCGGCGCGCTGCAGGAACGCCTCGAGCCACTCGATGGCCTCGATGTCGAGGTGGTTGGTGGGCTCGTCGAGGAGCAGCACCTGCGGACCGGTGACCAGCGCGCGCGCGAGCAGCACGCGCCGCTTGAGGCCGCCCGAGAGGTCCTCGAAGCGCCGCTCGGGATCGAGCGAGAGCCGGGTGAGCACCTCGTCGACGCGGCGCTGGATCTCCCAGGCGCCGCTCTGCTCGATCTGGTGCTGGACCGTCGCGAGCTCGCCGAGCACGGTCGCGTCGCCGCCGTGGGCCGCCCGGTGCGCGAGCGTCTCGTAGGCCTCGACCAGGCGCGCCAGCGGCCCGAGCGCCGCGGTGACCACCTCGGCCACGGTGCCCACCAGCTCGCGCGGCACCTCCTGCGGCAGGTGCGCGACGACGCAGCCCTCGGCGCGCCACACGCTGCCCGTGTCGGGCGGCTCGGCGCCCACCAGCAGCCTGAGCAGCGACGACTTGCCGGAGCCGTTGGGGCCCACGAGCGCGACCCGCTCGCCGGGCTCGAGGTCGAAGTCGAGATCGTGGAAGAGCGGCTCGGACCCGTACGAGAGCCCGACGCCGCGTGTTCGCAGGAGCGTCATGCCCCCGGGCTAGCAGGTTCCAGTCGCGCCGGCACGCACTTGTGCCACGGCGTGCCGGCGTACGGATCGCGGTCCTCGCTCGCGGTCAGCTCGTTGGGCGCGACCCCGGCGAGGGCGCGATCCGCGCCGCGCGGGAAGTCGACGCCCAGTCCGTTGGGCAGCGAGAGGTGGCCGGGCTGCATGGTGTCGCTGACCTCGACCGCCACCTCGACGCTGGCGCGCCGCGTGGTGAGCCGCGCGTGCCCACCGCTGACCAGGCCGAGCCGTGCCGCGTCGGCGGGGCTCACCCGCAGCGCACCCGCGGCGTCCTCCTTGCGCCAGCTCGGGTCGCGGAAGATCGTGTTCGCGGTGAAGGCGCGGCGCTCGCCGGCGGCGAGCACGAACGGGAAATCCGGGTCGGCGGCGCCCGACGGGAGCTCGTCGAGCTTGTCGAGCTCGGCCATCAGCTCGGGGACGACGAGCTGGATCTTGCCGTCGGCGGTGGCGAGCCGCTTCCACGAGTCGGGGTAGTCGTCGACCGCGAACACCACTCCCGAGCGGCCGTTCAGGATCGCGTCGAAGAGCTTCTCCCCCGGCTCGAAGCCCTCGCCGGTGAAGCCGGCGCGGCGCACCGAGTCCGGGTTCGCCATCGCGAAGAGGTGCGCCGCTCCCCACAGCGCCGCCGCCGACGCCGCCCCGTCCGGGAGGGTGGGACCGAGCGTGCGCAGCAGCACCACCGGCACCAGCCGCTGGAGCGAGGGGTTCATCGCATTGAACGCGAAGAACGCCTCGGCGAACGCGGCGCGGCCCCTGGCTGCCGCCTCGTGGAGCGGCTCCAGCAACTCGGGGTCGAGCGCGCCGAGCGCCTCGCACAGCCGCGCGTGGATCTCGGGCTCGGGCAGCGTGCCCTCGGGCGCGGCGAGGAGCGGCGCGCGGAGGTGGAAGTAGTTGTGCGGGAACTCGAAGTTGAAGAACGTCGCCTCCCACTTCTCGTACTGGGTGGGCGCCGGCAGCACGTAGTGAGCGAGGCGCGCGGTCTCCGTCATCGCCACGTCGATCACCACCAGCGTGTCGAGGCTCGCGAGCGCCCGGCGCATCTTCGGGCTCTCGGCGAGCGAGTGCGCCGGGTTGCCGCTCTCGACGATCATCGCCCGGTAGCGCGCCGGGTGGTCGGTGAGGATCTCGTCGGCGATCACGTTGCACGGCACCAGCCCGCCGATGA
>CAYMQR010000728.1:0-2343 GCA_964392195.1 uncultured bacterium
GCGGCGCGCCTGGGTGGCGCGGTTGAACTGGCTCGACGCCGGGTCGTAGCCGCCCACCATGGCCTTGACCGCGCGGCTCTCGGGGTCGATCGCGAGCAACGCGCCCTGCACCTCGGGGCTCTGCTCGAGGCTCAGGTCGATCGGCTTGCCGGGGGTGATCTCGCCGATCGGCTTCACCCACACCAGGTCACCCACGGCGACCGCGCCCGACGGCTTGCGCAGCACGCGGTTGCGGTAGTCCACCTCGGGGTCGGGCGGGCGTGCCCACGACATCTTCTCGATCGAGATCACGCCCTCGGTGGCGCCGAGGTCGACCAGCACCTTGCCGGTGGCGTCGTCGACCTTCTTGACGATGCCCTTGATGCGGGTGCCGAGCTCGATCGGCTGGGTCCTGAGCTTGTCGAGGAGCGCCGGGACCCGCTCCCACTCGAGGCGCTCGATCGCGCCGCGGTAGCCGATCTGCTTGTCGAGCGTCTCGAGCCCACCGCGCACCGAGTTGCGGGCCGCGACCTGCAGCGCCGGGTCGAGGGTGGTGTGGACCATCAGCCCCTGCTCGAGGACCGTGTCGTTGCCGTAGCGCTCGACCAGGTCGCGGCGCACCTGCTCGAGGAACTCGGGCGCCACGGTGGCCCCGCCGTCGGGCGGGATCAGCGGGATCGGCTGCTTGTAGATCGCCTCCGCCTGCTCGCTGTCGATCATGCCGTTGCGCACCATCTGATCGAGCACGTAGCGCTGGCGGAGCTTGGCGGCGCCGTAGTCCTGGAACGGGTTGTAGTGGCTCGGCGCCTTGGGCAGGCCGGCGATCACCGTGGCCTCGTCGACGGTGGCGTCGGCGAGCGGCTTGCCGAAGTAGACCTCCCACGCCGCCGCGATGCCGTAGGCGCCGTGGCCGAGGAAGATCTGGTTCAGGTAGAGGGTGAGGATCTCGTCCTTCGAGAGCCGCTTCTCGATCTGGTACGAGAGCCACCACTCCTTGAGCTTGCGCTGGTAGGTGCGCTCGGGGCTGAGCAGCAGGCTCTTCACCACCTGCTGGGTGATGGTGCTGCCGCCCTGCTTCACCTCGCCGGCCTTGAGGTTGGTGAGCACCGCGCGCGCGATGCTCATCAGGTCGACGCCCTTGTGCTTGTAGAAGTCGGCGTCCTCGGCGGCGAGGAACGCCTGCACCACCACCGGCGGGATGTCCTCGAAGGCGACGAAGTGGCGGTGCTCCTTCGAGAACTCGCCCATGAGCGCGCCGTCGGCCGAATACACGCGGGTGGCGACCGGCGGGCGGTAGTCGGCGAAGCTGATGAGCTTGGGGAGGTCGCGGGTGATGTAGCTGTAGGCGGCGAAGGTCGCGATCGCGCCCAGCAGCGCGGTCAGGAACAGGAACACCCCGAACACCAGCAGGAACTTGCGGAAGAGACGCATGGCGCGGGCGACCGTCCGATGCTGGCCCGGCGCATCGGCCGGCGCGCGGGGGGAGGGCGCACGGCGGCAGGCCGGGTGGGAAACCGTGGTTATACCAGGAGAGCCGGCGCGCGCCGCGCACCCGGGCCGCGTTCACCGCGGTCTGCACCCTGGACTGGGCTAAGATCACGCCATGGGTCTCGCGCTTCCCGGGTGGGTGACGAGCAACGACGACTCGGTGCGCCGCGAGGTCGCCGAGTACCGGGACCTGACGCCAGCCGACCGCGCACGACTGCTGGCGACCGCGTGCCGGACCGCGGCGAAGCTGCTCGCCGCTCGCCCCGACGCGGCCGAGGTCCTGGCGTTCCGTGACCCGCTGCCCGAGAGCACTGTCGCCGCGCTCGCTCGGCTGCGTGGGAGCGCGCGAGTCCGATGACCGTCGCCGCCGGGCTGGTCGACGCGCTCGAAGCCGGGTTGGACATCGCCGGCGCATTCGAGCTTCGTGCCATTCCGTATGCGCTCGGAGGCGCCTTGGCCTACGGCCTGTGGGCGGTGCCGCGGGGTACGGTGGACGTCGACCTCAACGTGTTCGTCGAGCCCGCCGCACTCGAGCCGGTCTTCGCGGCACTCGAAGACCTGGGGATCGAGATCGACACCGACCAGGCGCGTCGAGCCGCCGAGCGAGACGGGATGTTCGTCGTGCGCTACGGGCCGTGGCGCATCGACCTCTTCACACCGAGCATCCCGTTCGCCTGGGAAGCGGCGCGAACACGGGTGCTGACCGAGGTGGCCGGACGAGCGGCGTGGTTCCTCTCGGCCGAGAGCCTGGCCGTGTTCAAGCTGCTCTTCTTCCGCGGCAAGGACCGCGTCGACCTGGAGCGGCTCGTCGCGACGCAACGCGGGCGGATGAACGTCGACTATGTCCGCCAGCAGATCGTCGAGATGATGGGCGAC
>CAYMQR010000729.1:0-2343 GCA_964392195.1 uncultured bacterium
CTCGACAGATTTACTGGAACATCGCCTTCGGCATGGCGATCTACGGCCTCGCCGCGGTCGCGGTGGGCTTCGCTGCGCGCGGGATCGTGCGCCGCGTGAAGCTCTGGAAGCTCGGCGGCGCCGCGCTCCGCACCGATCGCATGGGCGAGCGCGTCCGCGGGCTCGTCGCCGAGATCTTCGGCCACCGCCGGCTGCTGCGCGATCCGGTGCCGGGCGTGGCGCACCTGTTCCTGTTCTACGGCTTCCTCGTCGAGCTGATCGCGACCGGCATGATCGCGGTGCAGGAGTGGACCGGCATCCACTACCTGAAGGGCCCGCTCTATCTCGGCTACTCGCTGGTGAGCGACACCTTCGGCCTCCTTGGGCTGATCGGGTGCGGGATCTTCCTGTGGCGGCGCGGCGTCCAGAAGGTGCCGCGGCTTCACACCGTGACGGACGACTGGATCGCGGTGGGGCTGCTCGCGCTGGTGTTCGCGCAGGGCTTCGTGGTGGAGGGCTTCCGCATCGCGGCCACCGAGCTCCACCAGAACCCGGGGCTCGCGGTGTGGTCGCCGGGTGGCTTCCTCGTGGCCAAGGCCGTCTCGGGGCTGAGCGAGGGCGCGCTCCACGCCGCCCACCGAGGCGTGTGGTGGTTCCACGCGTTCACGGCGTTCGGGCTGCTCGGCTACATGGCGTACGGCAAGTTCAACCACCTGTGGTTCGGCACCGCGAACATCCTGCTCCGAAACCTCGAGCCGAGCGGCAAGCTCGGCCACTTCGACATCGACAAGGCCCTCGAGAGCGATCCCGACGGCGACGTCGTCCTCGGCACCAGCCAGATCGAGCAGTACCCGTGGAAGAGCCTCATGGACCTCGACGCCTGCATGAACTGCGGGCGCTGCGAGGCGGTGTGCCCGGCGAGCCAGAGCGGCGTGCCGCTGTCGCCGCGGAAGCTCATCCAGGACATGAAGGCCCATCTCACCGAGGTCGGGCCGGCGTCGCTGCTGGCGCGGCTCGCCCAGGGCGAGACCGTCGCCGGCGTGGCGGGCGCGGGGGACGGCGAGGCCTCTGCCGAGGCGTCGCCCGCCGCGCGCCCGCCGCTCTTCGGCGACGCGCCCGAGAGCGCCACCGCTCCGCGCCCCGCGGTCCTGGAGGTGGAGCTGTGGGGCTGCCGCACCTGCGGCGCCTGCACCCACGAGTGCCCGGTGTTCATCGAGCACATCCCCAAGATGGTGGACATGCGCCGCCACCTGGTGATGACCGAGTCGAAGATGAGCGACGCGGCCCAGCTCATGCTCAAGAACATGGACGACCGCATGCACCCGTGGGCGAAAGCGCCCCACAACCGCGACGAGTGGTACCAGGACCTCGACGTCAAGATCCTCGGCGACGGCGCCACCGCCGAGTACCTCTACTGGGTGGGCTGCACCGGCGCGATGATCGACCGCAACATCCAGGTCACCCGCGCGATGGTGAAGGTGCTGCAGGCGGCGGGTGTGGACTTCGCGATCCTCGGCTCCGAAGAGGCCTGCACCGGCGACCCGGCGCGGCGCGTGGGCGGCGAGTTCACGTTCCAGCTGTGCGCCAAGCAGAACATCGAGACGCTCTCGAACTACGGCGTGAAGAAGATCATCACCACCTGCCCGCACTGCTTCAACAGCTACAAGAACGAGTACCCGGACTTCGGCGGGAACTACGAGGTGGTCCACCACACCCAGCTCATCGAGGAGCTGATCCGTGCCGGCAAGCTCAAGCTCAAGAGCGGGCTCGAGTCGCTCACCTACCACGACCCCTGCTACCTCGGGCGCCACAACGGCGTGTACGAGGCGCCGCGCGCGGTGCTCGACTCGATCGCCGCTCCCGGCGGGCGGATCGAGATGGAGCGCAGCCAGTCGAAGTCGCTCTGTTGTGGCGCGGGCGGCGGCTACGCGTGGATGGACGACGACCCCACCACCCGCATCAACCACATGCGCCTCGCTGACGTGAAGGAGTGCGGCGCCAAGACCGCGGCGGTGTCGTGCCCGTTCTGCATGCAGATGTTCGACGACGCGCTCAAGACGCTCGATCCCGGGAAGACCATCCGCGCCGCCGACATCGCCGAGCTGGTGGCGGAGGCGCTCGAGGCGTGAGCGGGTCGGCGGAGGAGCGGCTGGCGCGGCTCGAGGCGCTCGAGGCGATCCGCGACCTCGCGCGCCGCTACGCCGACGCGGTGTGGCGCCGCGACGTCGAGGGCGCCACCCAACTCTTCACCGAGGACGGCGTCATGGACACCGGCGACCGCCCGCCGATCCGCGGACGCGCGGCGCTCCTCGAGACCTATCGGGCGATGGTGGGCGGCGCCAACGAGTTCCTGCCGTTCGTCGC
>CAYMQR010000730.1:0-2341 GCA_964392195.1 uncultured bacterium
GATCGGTTCCCCGAGCGGGCTCGTTCCAGACCCCTGCCGCGCCAACTAGGAGCACATTCATGCTGCGCATCCTCCTCGAGCGCCTGAAGCAGGGTCATCGGACGGCCGACTTTCCCGCCCAGGCACCGACCTTTCCGGAGCGCTTCCGCGGCTACCCGCGGATCGACGCGAGCCGCTGCCCCGACGGCTGTCGCGCGTGTGTCGAGGCTTGTCCCACCGACGCCATCCGGGCGGACGCCGGGTTGAGCGTGGATCTGGGCCGGTGCTTGTTCTGCAACGACTGCGTGGAGGCCTGCCCAGAAGCGGCGATCGGCTACTCGCAGGAGTACCGGCTCTCGGCGCGGCGGCGCGAGGACCTCGTCGTCCGTGGCGAGCTCGCCGAGCGGGCGCGGACCCTCGACGGGAAGATGCTGCGGCTCTTCAAGCGCTCGCTCAAGCTCCGCCAGGTCAGCGCGGGCGGCTGCAACGGCTGCGAGGCCGACGTGAACGTGCTCGGGACGGTGGTGTTCGACCTGGGCCGGTTCGGCATCCAGTACGTCGCCTCGCCTCGCCATGCCGACGGTCTCTTGATCACCGGCGCGATTCCCGAGAACATGCGCGTGGCGCTTCACAAGACGTACGAGGCGGTTCCGTTTCCCAAGATCGTGATCGCCGTCGGGGCGTGCGCGATCTCGGGCGGGCCGTACGCGGGTCACGAGCAAGTCCACGACGGCGCCGGCGCGGTGGTGCCGGTCGATCTCTACATACCCGGTTGTCCGCCACACCCGTTCACGATCCTCGACGGCTTGATCACCCTGCTCGACCGCATCGAACCGCGCATGAGGGCGCGAGACACCGACGCCCCACATCCGCCCGCGAGATCCTCCTCATGACCACGCACCCGCTCGCAGGAAAACCCGCTCCCGCCTCGCAGCTCGTCGACGTCGCGCGCCTGATCAGCGCCTACTACACGGAGTCCCCCGATCCCGCGGTGGCCGAGCAGCGGGTCGCGTTCGGCACCTCGGGGCACCGCGGCTCGTCGCTCAAGGGCTCGTTCAACGAGGCCCACATCGTCGCCACCACCCAGGCGATCTGCGAGTACCGCCTCGGCGCGGGGATCCGCGGCCCGCTGTTCCTGGGGCTCGACACCCACGCGCTCTCGGTGCCGGCCACGACCACCGCGCTCGAGGTGCTCGCCGCCAACGCCGTCGACGTGATGCTCGACGCGGGCGACGGCTACACGCCGACACCGGTCATCTCGCACGCCATCGTGAGCTACAACCGCGGCCGCAAGGACGGGCTCGCGGACGGCATCGTGGTCACGCCGTCGCACAACCCGCCCGAGGACGGCGGCTTCAAGTACAACCCGCCCAACGGCGGCCCCGCCGACACCAACGTCACCGGCTGGATCGAGAAGCGCGCCAACCAGTTGCTGGCCGCGGGCGTGGACCGCGTGAACCGCCTGAGCGCGGCGCGGGCGCGGCGCGCACCCACCACCCACCGCCACGACTACGTGTCGAGCTACGTGGGCGAGCTCGAGCGGGTGATCGACTTCGACGTCATCCGCGCCGCCAAGCTCAAGATCGGCGTCGACCCGCTCGGCGGCTCGGGCGTGGGCTACTGGGCGCCGATCCGCGAGCGCTTCGACCTCGACGTCACGATCGTCAACGACACCGTGGACGCCACCTTCCGCTTCATGCGCCTCGACTGGGACGGCAAGATCCGCATGGACTGCTCGTCGCCCTACGCGATGGCCGGGCTCGTCGAGCTCAAGGACCGCTTCGACATCGCCTTCGGCAACGACACCGACAACGACCGCCACGGCATCGTGGCGCGCTCGGTCGGGTTGCTGAACCCCAACCACTACCTGTGCGTCGCGATCGACTACCTGTTCCGCAGCCGCCCGTCGTGGCGCGCCGACGCCGGGATCGGCAAGACGCTGGTGTCGAGCGGCCTGATCGACCGCGTCGCCGGGAAGCTCGGGCGGCGGCTCGTCGAGGTGCCGGTGGGCTTCAAGTGGTTCGTCGAAGGGCTGATCGACGGCTCGCTCGGCTTCGGCGGCGAGGAGAGCGCCGGGGCGTCTTTCCTGCGCAAGGACGGTAGCGCCTGGAGCACCGACAAGGACGGGCTGATCCTCGACCTGCTCGCCGCCGAGATCACCGCGAAGAGCGGGCGCGACCCCGGCGAGCTCTACCAGACGCTCACCAAGGAGCTCGGCGACCCCATCTACCAGCGCATCGACGCGCCCGCCACGCCCGCGCAGAAGGACCAGCTCAAGAAGCTCTCGCCCGAGCAGGTCTCCGCGACCGAGCTCGCCGGCGAGCCGATCCTCGCCAAGCTCACCGCGGCGCCCGGCAACGGC
>CAYMQR010000731.1:0-2340 GCA_964392195.1 uncultured bacterium
GGCGGATCAGCGCCGGGTCCTCGAAGTCGGCGCGCGCGAGCAGCAGATGGCGCTCGAGCTGCGGCGTCGCCGCGACCCGGCGCTGCTTGTCGAGGCGCTCGGCGAGCTTCGCGTCGCCGCGACGGGCGGCGATCTTGAGCGCGACCGGCAGCAGCTCGGGGTCGATCGAGCGCGGCGAGGCGACCGCGCGGCGCCCGGCGTCCTCCATCGTGTCGCGTACCGTCGGATCGCGCACCAGGTCGCCCAGCACGTCGACGACCACGGCGCGCGCCATGCGCCGCTCGGCCGGCTCGCGCCGCGCGCCCTGCACGCCGAGGTCGTCGAGGCGCAGCCGGAACACCTCGTCGATCCACGCGTGGTAGCGCGGCCTGAGCTCGGCGGGGACGATCCCGTCGTCGATCGTGCGCAGGAACGCGGCGGCGCGCGCCAGCACCACCGGGTTCGGCTCGTCGCCGAGGCGCGCCACCACGTCGAGGACGCGGCCCACGTCGGCGGCGCCGGTGCGCGCGAGCGCGGCGAGATCGCCGAGCAACCCGGCGCGCTCGGCCGGCTCGAGCGTGGGGAAGGCCTCGGTCAGGGCGTGCAGGTTCTCGGGGTCGTAGGCGGTGCGGTAGAAGCCGCCCGAGCTGGCGTTGGCGATCACCCACTCGGCGCCGCCGTCGGCGAGCGTGACGTCGCGTGCCGCGCCGTCGAGCAGCACCGGCTGGAGCTGGCCGGGCGTGCGCAGCACCACCGGCACCTGCCAGCGCGGGCCGCCCTTCGAGGCCGCCTTCCCCTTCCACGAGAACCGCGACTGGGTGAGCCGCACCCGCCCCGCGCGGCGCCGCGCGGTCACCACCGGGAACCCCGGCGCCTCCACCCACTCGCGCAAGAGCCGCGAGACGTCCTGCCCGGACGCCTCGCCGAGCGCGCGCCACAGGTCCTCACCGGTGGCGTTGCCGTCGGCGTGGCGGCGGATGTAGGCGCGGATGCCGTCGCGCATCACGTCGCGGCCGAGGTAGCTCTCGAGCATGCGCAGCACCGCGCCGCCCTTGTCGTAGGTGATCGCGTCGAAGGTCTGGATGATCTCCGCGACCGTCTCCGACTGGTTGCGGATCGGGTGGGTGCTGACGAGCCCGTCGAGGTGGAAGGCGTCCTCCTTGGTGTTCTCGAAGGACGTCCACACGTGCCACTCGGGGTAGAGGTCGTCGAGGATGCGCTCGGCGATCCAGGTGGCGAAGCTCTCGTTGAGCCACAGGTCCGACCACCACACCGGCGTGACCAGGTTGCCGAACCACTGGTGCGCGAGCTCGTGGGTGATGATGTTCGCGATGTCGCGGAGCTGGGCGATCGTGACGGTGCGCGGGTCGAGGAGCAACGCCGCCTCGCGGTAGGTGATGCAGCCCACGTTCTCCATCGCGCCCGCCGCGAAGTCGGGCACCGCGACGTGGTCGACCTTGCCGTACGGGTACGGCAGGTCGAAGTAGCTCTCCAGGGCTGCGAGGGTCTCGCAGGCGAGGCCGAGCGCGGTGGCGGCGAGGTGCTCGCGGCCGCGCGGCGCCAGCACCCGCACCGCGGTCGAGCCGACGTAGCGCGTCGGGCTCGCCACCCACGGCCCCGCGCACACCGCGACGAGGTAGGTGGGCAAAGGCCGGGTGCGGTGGAAGCGCCGCCGCACCAGGCCCTTGCGGACCGGCTCCGCGGTGCGCTCGCTCTGGTTCGACACCACCATCCAGTCGGCGGGCGCGGTCACGGCGACGTCGAAGGTGGCCTTGGCGTCGGGCTCGTCGAGGCACACGAACGCGGCGCGCGCGTCGGTGGCCTCGAACTGGGTCACGACGAACTGGTCGTCCTCGCGGCGCGCGCGGTACATGCCGGCGAGGGTCTTCTTGAGCTCGGCGCTCACCGTGAGATCGAGGCGCGCCTTACCCGCGGGGACCTCGGCGGCGAGCTCGAACACGATGCTCTGGCCGTCGCGGCGCGGCCTGGCGGTGACCGCGATCGCGCGGCCGGCGCCCGCGCGCAGCGTGGCCGAGCGCACCTCGAGCCCGGCGCCGTGGAGCACCAGGCGGCGCGTCGGCCGGCGCACCTCGAGCTCGATCTTCTGGCGCACGGCGACGCGCCCGGACTCGAGGTCGGGCGTGAAGTCGAGGTCGTAATGGCGGGGGATGGCGACCCGAGGCAGGCGCTCGCTCATGGCGATGGCTCTCCGAGACGACGCGAGGACGGACGGCGCCGCGCGCGCGGCGAGCCCGGGCCCGCATTATCCACCAAGCGCGGCGAAACGTACGCCCGGGGGCGTGAACGACGCCGCGCGTGATACCTTCACGCCGCGCGCGCGCCGCGGACCGACGCGGGCGC
>CAYMQR010000732.1:0-2335 GCA_964392195.1 uncultured bacterium
TGCGGCTCTCGCTCGAGATCCAGGACGGCGAGAGCGGAGCCCGGGTGTGGCGCAGCTCGCTCGCGCAGCCCGAGGTGGCCGGGCTGCGCGGCTTCCTCCCCGAGCTCCTCGGCGAGGCGGCGCGCGCCGCGAGGGACATCCCGGAGCGTGGCGCCGGCGCGTCGGCCGCGAGCGCCGCCGCCGCGAGCGCTGCGGTCACCGGCGAGCCGGTCGCTTCCGCTCCCGCCGCCGAGCCCCGCTCCGCCGCGCCAGCCGCGGGAGGTGTGGTCGTCGGCGCCGCGGCGGTGCCCGCGCCACCCTCGCCCACCATCCACGTCCAACCCGACGTCCCCGAGCCGGTCGTCCTCAACACCGCGCCGCGCATCGAGCCGCCGCTGCCCCTCGCCGCCGCGGCCGCGCCGCAGCTGCCGCCGAGCGCCGGCTTCACGCTCGACATGGCGGTGCGCGACTTCGACGTGTGCCGCTTCGGCCCCACGGCGCCGATCGCCTTCGTGGTGATCGACGACGACTCGGCGCGGGTGATGGTCGGCGAAGGCACGAGCCTGCCGGCGACCCGCGCGCACATCGACGCGCGCACCCTCGAGACCTTCGTCGCCGCCGACTGCGCCGACGTGGACGGCGACGGCGTGGACGAGATCGCCATCGCGGGCCGCAAGAACGGCGGCTGGCGGTCGCGGATCTGGAAGGTGATGGACGAGGGCCGCACGGTGGCGGCGATCGGCGACGACGTGCCGTTCGCGATCCGCGCCGCCTCGACCAGCGCAGGGACGCGCGTGCTCTTCGCCCAGGACTTCCCGATCCCGGGACGGCTCTACGGCCCGATCCGCGCGGTCGAGGTGCGCGCCACCGGTGTCTTCCTGGGCCGCGAGCTCGACCTGCCCGGCGACTCCAACGTGGGCGCGCTGGCGCTCGGGCTGCCCGGCCCGTCGGGCGGCGAGGCCACGCTCACGATCGACGGCGACGCGCGCCTGCGGCTGGTGGCCGGAGGCCGCGCCATCGCCACCGCGCCCGCCCACTACGGCGGCTACGACGTGTCGTTCGAGACCGGCGAGCACTACCAGTCGACCACCGGCTCGCTGCCGCGCGTCTTCCTGCGCGACCGCATCGAGGTCGTCGAGCGCGGCACCAACCCGCTCGTGCTCGTCACCGAGATCGAGTCGCCCCTCGGCAACGTGCTTCCCAACCTCAACGTCGGCCGCGACGTCACCGTGACCGCGCTGCGCTGGGCCGGCCAGAGCTTCGCGCCGATCCCGCTGCCGTTCGGCATGGGGCCCGAGGCGATCGGCAAGGGGGCGCTGCGCGACCTCCGCGTCGCCGACGTCACCGGCGACCGCGTGCCCGACCTGGTGGTCGGCGTGATCGACTCCGAAGGCGGGTTCTTCTCGTTCTCGAGTGCCGCCGGCCGAATCCTCGTCTTCCCCGGCACCGCCGGCGCCACCGCCGCGGCGGCGAGCGCGCCGTTGACGGAAGCGCCCAGATCCGCACAATAAGCGGTCTCCCCCGGCGGGGTAGCTCAGGTGGTTAGAGCGACGGTCTCATAAGCCGTAGGTCGAGGGTTCGAGTCCCTCCCCCGCCACCAGCTACAGGCTGCAAGTCTCTCATCCAGGCTCGTGAAACCGGATGGGCAAGAGCTGCGCGTAACGTCGAACGTCCTGTTCGGTAGTGAGGATCGGGACGGTCATCCCTTCCGGCGTTTCGCTCGAAGCTCCACGGGTTCGTGACCCGGCCGGAAGTCGACCTGGCCTTCGAGCGCGGGGATTCCCCGTCGGCGCTGCAGCTTGATGTATTCCTGCAGCGCGACGGTCACCGCATCCTTCTTCGTCTTGTGCTGGCCGACGCGACGAGCCTGCTCGATGAGCTCGTCATCCAGAGCGAGATTGGTGGGCATGGGTGGGCTCCCCGTTGTCGAGCCATCTTGCACATCGGCGTGCGTGATCCTCGAGGCACGCTGAATCCCGCACCCCAACCGATGCCCGGGTGACGCGCCGAAGCTCTCCCGGCCGGTCGATCGTGTAGCTTGGGCGCCCGCGGTCGACGGCCGCGGCGAGCCGCGCCGACGTTCAGGCCCGCGAACGGATGCCGACAGCAAGGCGAGCGATGAACGAGCGGCCGTCGGGGATCGTGACGTTCCTGTTCACGGACATCGAGGGGAGCACCCAGCTGTGGGAGCACCGCCCCGAGTGGATGGCGAGCGCCCACGCCCGCCAGGAGGCCCTCCTCCGCGAGGCCTTCCGTGCGCACCGCGGTTATCCGTACAAGATGATCGGTGACGCGTTTCAGGTCGCCTTCGCATGCGCGCGAGACGCCGTGGCGGCGGCGGTGGCGGCGCAGCGCG
>CAYMQR010000733.1:0-2333 GCA_964392195.1 uncultured bacterium
CGATCGTGTGCCGGTGACGAACGCCGCGATCGGAGCGCGTCGTTCGCGTTGACACGCGGGGCACCGGCCTTACGTTCGATCCGACGGGTGCGGAGCGTGGCGTGTCGCCGCGCTCGCCGAACGCGCCCGAAGGGGTTCATCGTGGCCGGCGAAGCACCGAGATTCATCACCGCGTTCCTCGACGGAGTGCCGATCGCGCGCGTGCGCGTGGGACAGGCGAGCTGGTCGCCCGCGACCGACGTGTGGGAGACCGCCGGCGAGATCGTGGTGGTGGCGGAGCTCGCGGGAGTCGACGAGAAGACGCTCGAGGTGCACTTCGAGGGCCGCGAGCTGGTGATCCGGGGCAACCGCCCGGAGCGCGCGCACGGCGACCGCCAGCCGATCCGCCAGCACCAGATGGAGCTGAGCTACGGGCGCTTCGAGCGCACGATCCCCATCCCCGTGGCCGTCGACGCCGAGCGCATCGAGGCCGCGCAACGCGACGGGCTGCTCGAGATCCGCTGCCCGAAGCTCAACCGTCCCGGCAAGGTCCGCGTGGCCGTGACCTCTTCGGAGCCCTGAACGGGGTCGCCGCGAGCCGCGCGAGGAGAGATCCGTGTTCGGTCGAAAGCTGTCGTCCATCCTCGGTCAGGAGCCGGCCGAGCCGGGCCGTGCGGCCCGCGAGCTGCCGGTCCTGCCGCTGCGCAACCTGGTCGTCTTCCCCAACCTGATGGCGCCCCTCGCCATCGGTCGGCCCGCGTCCATCCAGGCCGTCGACGGCGCCGCCATCGGCGATCGCCTGCTCGCCGGCATCCCGCAGAAGGACGCCGAGCTCGAGGACCCGGGGCCGGACGACCTGCACGACGTCGGCACCGTCCTCAAGATCGTGAAGATGGTGAAGCCGCCGAGCGGCGGCATGAACCTGCTGGTGCAAGGCCAGCGCCGCGTGCGCATCACCCGCTACTCCTCGGTGAGCCCGTTCCTGGTCGCCGAGACCGAGCCCATCGTCACCGAGCCGGGCGCGGACGCGGTCGAGATCGAGGGCCGCGCGCAGGCCCTCAAGAACATCTTCAAGCGCGTCGCCGAGCTCAACAACCTGCTGCCCGCCGAGGCGGCGGGCCTGGCGCTCGCCGTCGAGGACCCCGAGGCGCTGGTGTTCGTTGTGGCGAGCGCGCTCAACCTGAGCGCCGAGGAGAACCTCGAGCTGCTGCGCGAGCCGGTGCTGGTGAAGCTCTTCGACCGCGTGCAGTTCTTCGCGCAGCGCGAGCTCCAGCGCCTCGAGATCTCGAGCAAGATCCAGTCTGAGATCCAGAAGGAGGTCGGCGACCAGCAGCGCGAGCACTTCCTGCGCGAGCAGCTCAAGGCGATCCACCGCGAGCTCGGCGAGAAGGACGAGCGCCAGTCCGAGGTCGAGGAGCTGCGCAAGCGCGTCGACGAGGCGAACCTCCCCGCGGAGCCGCTCGCCGTCGTCGAGAAGGAGCTCAAGCGCCTCGCCCAGATGCCCGCCGGCATGGCGGAGGGCTCGGTCATCCGCAGCTACGTCGAGTGGATCCTCGACCTGCCGTGGAGCAAGCGCACCGAGGACCAGCTCGGCGTCGCGCACGCGCGCGAGATCCTCGACGCCGACCACTACGACCTCGAGAAGGTGAAGCAGCGCATCCTCGAGACCCTCGCGGTGCGCAAGCTCAAGCCCGACGCGCGCGGCCCGATCCTGTGCTTCGTCGGCCCTCCCGGAACCGGCAAGACCAGCCTCGGCAAGTCGATCGCGCGCGCGCTCGGCCGCCAGTTCGTGCGCATCAGCCTGGGCGGCGTCCGCGACGAGGCGGAGATCCGCGGACACCGCCGCACCTACGTCGGCGCCCTGCCCGGCCGCATCGTGCAGGGCCTGAAGCGCGCCGGCAGCCACAACCCGGTGTTCATGCTCGACGAGATCGACAAGCTCGGCAACGACTTCCGCGGCGACCCCTCGTCGGCGCTCCTCGAGGTGCTCGACCCGGAGCAGAACAACTCGTTCTCCGACCACTACCTGGAGATCCCCTTCGACCTCTCCGAGGTCATGTGGATCACCACCGCCAACGTTCTCCAGAACGTGCCCGCGCCGCTCCAGGACCGCATGGAGGTCCTCGAGCTGCCCGGCTACACCTCGGAGGAGAAGGCCGAGATCGCGCACCGCTACCTGGTGCCGCGCGAGCTCGCCGCCAACGGGCTCACCCCGGACCAGCTCACGATCACCGACGAGGCGATCCGCGAGGTGCTGAGCGACTACACCCGCGAGGCGGGGCTCCGGAACCTGGAGCGCGCCATCGCCGCGCTGCGCCGCGGCGTCGCGCGCGAGCGCGCCGAGGGCAAGACCG
>CAYMQR010000734.1:0-2332 GCA_964392195.1 uncultured bacterium
GCTCGTAGCGTCCGTCGTCGCGGCGCGCGAGCCAGTGGCGCGCGAGGCGAGCGATGCGCTCGGGCGGCGCGCCCGGATGGTGGCGAGCAAGCTCGGCGGCGTACTCCTCGACGCTCGCGAACGAGCCGTCGCCCTCGCGGACGCGCCGCTCGCCGCGGCCGCCGGCCCCGCCGCTCGCGCGCAGCTCGGCGCCCGCGTCGACGAGCGCTAGCCGCTCGACGCGCTCGGGGAAACGCGCGGCGAACCCGATCGCCGCGTGACCGGCGGTGGAGTGCGCCACCAGCGCGGCGCGTTCGGCGCCGAGCGCGCTCAGCGCCGTCGCCAGATCCTTGCCGATCGAGACGTGGTGGTAGCGGAAGCCGGGATCGCGGTCGGACGCGCCGTGCCCCCGCAGGTCGAGGGCGACGACGCGGAAGCACCCCACGAACGCGGGTGCGAGCTCGTCCCACACGTGGTGGTCGTGGCCGAAGCCGTGGACCAGGAGCAGCAGCGGCCCGCTCCCGCCGTAGGCCCAGGCCGCGAGCGAGAGGCCGTCGGCGCCGGGGACTCGCTCGAGGCGGGCTTCGGTGTCGGCGGTCACGCAAACCCTCTCGACGGCGGCATGGATGCGGGAAGCTCCACCGTATTTGACGAAGTGTCAAATTTGGGGTTCTAGTCTCCGGGTCGAGCGTTCACCGACGGGCGGAGGTGGCATTGGGTTATCGAATCGGCATCGACGTCGGCGGCACCTTCACCGACTTCGCGTTGGTCCGGCCGGACGGCTCGGTCGACGTCACCAAGAGCCTCACCACACCCCACAACCAGGCGCTCGGCGTGATCGCCGGTCTCCGGGATCTGGCCGCGCACGAGGGGCGCACGCTGGAGGCGCTGCTCGGCGCCACCGACGTCGTCGTGCACGCCACCACCACCGCCGACAACACGCTCATCGAGCACAGCGGCGCGATCACGGGCCTGGTGACCACCGAGGGGCACCGCGACGAGATCGAGTTCCGGCGCGGCTGGCGCGAGAACATCTGGGACCCCACCTACCCAGCACCACCGGTGATCGCGAAGCGCCGCTTCCGGATCGGGGTGCCTGGGCGCCTCGACCACCACGGCCAGGAGCTGGTGCAGCTCGACGAGGAGGCGGTGCGGCGCGCCGCGCGGCGCTTCCGCGACCACGGCATCCAGTCGGTGGCGGTGAGCTTGCTGTTCAGCTTCGTCGACCCGCGCCACGAGAAGCGGGTCGCCGAGATCCTCCGCGAGGAGGCACCCGCCGCGCGCGTCTACCTCTCCCACGAGGTCATGCCCGCGGCGCCCGAGTTCGAGCGCACCTCCACCACGCTGGTGACCGCGTTCGTCGGCCCCAAGGTGGTGAGCTACCTGGAGCGCCTCGGCACCGAGCTGCGCCAGGCGGGCTACGCCAACCCGCTCCTCATCATGCAGTCGAACGGCGGCATCACCACGGTGGAGGCGGTGAAGCAGCGGCCGGTCGTGACGCTCGCGTCCGGGCCCGCCGGCGGCGTGACCGCCACGGTGCGGGTCGCGGCGAGCTGCAAGAGCAAGGACTTCATCGGCGTGGACATGGGCGGCACGTCCTACGACGTGTGCCTGGTGCGCAACGGCGAGCCCGAGATCAAGAGCTTCTGGAACTGGCTCTACCGCCACTGCATCGCGCTGCCGGTGGTGGACGTGCTCTCGATCGGCGCGGGCGGCGGCTCGATCGCGCAGGTGAACGCGGGCGGGCTCACCGTGGGCCCGGCGTCGGCCGGCTCCGATCCGGGACCGATCTGCTACGGCCGCGGCGGCACCCGCGTGACCGTGACCGACGCCAACCTGGTGCTCGGCTATCTCAACCCCAAGGCGCTGTGCGGCGGCTCGCTCGCGATCCACTGGGACGGTGTCGAGGACGCGATCCGCACCCAGGTGGCCGAGCCGCTCGGGCTCGGCGTCATCGAGGCGGCGGCGGGCATCCACCGCCTCACCAACGCCAACATGAACAACGCCATCCGCCGGGTGTCGTCGGAGAAGGGCCACGACCCGCGCAAGTTCGACCTGGTGGCGTTCGGCGGCGGCGGGCCCACCCACGCCACCGCGCAGGCGATCGACATGGGGATCGAGCGGGTGATCGTGCCGCGGCTCTCGCCGGTGCTCTCGGCGTTCGGCGCGCTGACCGCCGACTTCGTGGTGAACCAGGTCCACGCCCACATCACCGAGGTGAGCCTCCTCGACGTGGCCGCGGTGAACGGCGCCCTCGACGAGCTGCGCCAGCGAGCCGAGCGCGAGCTCGCGCAGGCGGGTGGCGGCGGCGGCGGCGTGGTCCACCACCTCGCGTTAGGCTGCCGATAACCCG
>CAYMQR010000735.1:0-2329 GCA_964392195.1 uncultured bacterium
CTGTTCCAGCCCCCCGCCCGGCCGGAGTGAATCCGGCCGGGACCCACCCCCGAGTCGGCTCGCAGGCTCGCCGCCGTCGCTCTGCGACGGGCCGGGGTGCGAGTCCGATCGTTCCTCGGTCCGGGATTCCGATCGGTTGGCTGTTCCAGCCCCCCGCGAGTGTGTCGGAGGGCGCGGCTCCCGCCGCGCCGGCGATACGACGAGGTCGAGCGCGTCGAGCTCGTCCCTCGATCCCTGTTCGCTCCCGCTCACAGCGTGAGCGTGAAGTCGTCGACGAGCGCGCCGGGTAGCCGCGCGCTGTGGACCGAGCGGCCCTCGTAGGTCTGCGGGTCGAGGATCAGCTCGCGCTCGGCGGTGAGCCCGACCAGGTTCTCGCCGAGCACGCGATAGATCGTCTCGTCGAAGCGCATCACGTTCACGGGCGCGGCGAGCTCGCCGTTCTCCACCCAGAACGTCGCGAAGCGCGTCATGCCGGTGGCGCGGCACGCGCTGCGATCCGAGAAGTTGCAGTACCAGAGGTTGCTCACGAGGAGGCCCGAGCCGAGCCGGGTCAGCACCTCGTCGTTGGGGACGTCGCCGGCGCCGAGCTCGATCGAGGTCGGCGACTCGTGCTCCGACGCGCCGTTGGTCGGCACGCCGAACTCGGCGGCGGAGCGTGGCGAGACCAGGCTGCCCGCGAGCCGGCCGCGCTCGACGAGCGGCACACGATCGGCCCGGATGAAGCCCTCTTCCTGGAAGTTCGGCGCCACGCCGCCGCCCACGTTCTCGGCGATCTCGACACCCGGGTGGAGCCGCGCGTTGTCCTCGGCGAGGCGGATGAGCGGCGTGGTCTTGGTGCGCATGGCGCGGAAGCTGAAGCCGCTCCAGCTCAGGATCTCGATCAGCTCGCCGCGCGCCGCGGCGGTCAGGAACACGCGATAGCGGCCCGGGTTGAGCGTGCGCGCCGGGCGAGCCAGCGCCGCGAGCTGCGCCTCGGCGCTACGCGCCTTGCGGTCGAGCTCCTCGGCCCGCCACGCGAAGCCTCCGTAGCTCGACTTCACGGCGCGATCGGCCTCCCGATAGAGGCTCCAGTCGAGGTGGAAGCTCTCCGCCGAGTGCCAGTTGCGCTGACCCAGCGAGCTCGCGAAGCCCGAGTAGATCGGCCCGGCCGCGTAGACACCGACCAGGTCGTGGCCCGCGCCCATCGCCTGCACCGCGTTCGCCGCCGCCGCGCCGTCGGGGAGCTCGCCGCGCTGCGCGCGCTCGCTCGAGGGAGCGTTCTCGGCGTAGAGCAGGTGCGGGTCCTCGGGCAGGAAGGGCCGCGTGGCGCGCAGCTCGTCGATGGCGTGGCGCAGCCGCGGCCGATCGGTGTCGAGGTCGCCGGCGAGGGTGATCTCGCTCGAGGCGTGGCGCTTGCCCTCGATCAGGTCGATCTCGAGGTAGCGCTGCGACACCGTGCCGGCCTGGCGGATCTCGCCGCGGTTGAAGCGCACGAAGTCCGAGTCCTCGCCGGCGAAGCTCGCGAGGAAGCGCTCGTCTCCGGTGAGGAGCTTCTCGAGCTCACTGACGAGGTCGTGGAAGTAGGACTGCATCGGCGTCACGCACCACCGAAAACGTCGACGTCCGTGAAGCGGCACGGCGGCGCCGCGTGGCCGACGCGGATCGTCTGGTTGGGCTCGCCCTTGCCGCAATACGGCGTGCCCAGCACCTCGACCGTGCTCGCGTCACCCACGCCCGCCAGGTTGCGCCAGAACGTCGCCGACACGCCGCGGTAGTTGGGGTTCTTGAGCACCGGGCCGAGCTCGCCGTCGCGGATCAGCCGCGCGCGCTCGCAGCCGAACTGGAACTTGTTGCGCGAGTCGTCGATCGACCACGAGCAGTTGGTCTCCATGTAGACGCCGTTCTCGACCGCGCCCACCAGCTCGGCGAACGTCGACGTGCCGGGCTCGAGGTTGAGGTTCGCCATGCGGTCGATCGGCGGGCGGTTCCAGCTCGTGGCGCGCGAGTTCGCGACGCCGGGCAGCCCCGAGCGCACCTGCGAGGTGAGGCCGCCGAGCGGCCGCACCAGCAGGCCGTCCTCGATCAGCAGCTCGCGGGTGGCGGGCTGGCCGACGTCGTCGAAGGCGTAGCTGGCGAGCTCGCCGGGGCGGGTGGGGTCGAAAGTGACGTTGAGCAGCTCCGAGCCGTAGTGGTAGCTGCCGAACATGTCGAGCGTGACGAAGCTGCGGCCGGCGTAGTTGCGCTCGTCGCCGAGGATCCGGTCGAGCTCGAGCGGGTGGCCGATGGACTCGTGGATCTGCAGGATCATCTGATCCGGCGCGATGACCACGTCCATGGTGCCCGACGGACA
>CAYMQR010000736.1:0-2326 GCA_964392195.1 uncultured bacterium
GCGGCGCCGAGGGACCGGCGCCCTCCAGCGGGCGGGGGGCTTGAAAAGCTCCCCGAGAACTTCACCCCCGAAACGGATTCCGGATCTCGATCAGCTCCTCGCGCTTCGGGCCGAGCGAGAGCATGACGATCTCGGTGCCGACCAGGGTGGCGAGACGATCGAGGTAGTGGCGGGCCGCGGCGGGGAGATCCTCGAGGCGGCTGAGCCCCGAGAGGCTCTCGGTCCAGCCCGGCACGGTCTCGTAGATCGGCTCGACGCGCTCGAGCAGGCGGGTGGGCGGCACGGTGTCGACGTGGTCGGTGCCGTCGAGGCGATAGCCGACGCAGATCTTGAGCGGGTCGAGCCCGCTCAGCACGTCGAGCTTGGTGATGATGAGGCCGGTGAGCCCGTTGGTGCGCATGGCGTGGCGCGCCACCACGGCGTCGAACCAGCCGCAGCGGCGGGCGCGGCCGGTGGTCGCGCCGAACTCGTCGCCCCGGCTGCGTAGCGCCTCGCCGGTGGCGTCCTCGAGTTCGGTCGGGAACGGCCCGGCGCCGACGCGCGTCGTGTACGCCTTGCAGATCCCGATCACCTCGTCGATCGCCGTCGGGCCGATCCCCGAGCCCACGCAGGCGTTGCCGGCGACGGTGTTGGACGAGGTCACGAACGGGTAGGTGCCGTGATCGACGTCGAGGAGCGAGCCCTGCGCCCCCTCGAACAGGATGCTCTTGCCCTGCTGGCGCGCCCCGGCGAGGAAGCGCGACGCGTTCGCGACGAACGGCTTGAGCCGTCGAGCGGGCTCGCGGACGTGCTCGAGGATGGCCTCGAGCTCGACCGGCTTCTCGCTTAGGACGCGCTCGAGATAGAGGTTCTTCTCGGGGAGGATGTCCTCGAGGCGCGCCCGCAGCGCGTCGGGGTCGACGAGGTCGCACATGCGGATGCCGCGGCGCGCGACCTTGTCCTCGTAGCACGGGCCGATGCCGCGCCCGGTGGTGCCGATCTTCTTGCCGCCGAGACCGCGCTCTCGGGCGGCGTCGATGGTCTTGTGGTAGGGCAGGATCACGTGCGCCTGATCGCTGACGATGAGCTCGGCGTCGTTGGTCAGGTAACCGAACCCCTTCACCTGGTCGATCTCGTCGACGAGCTCGAGCGGGTCGATCACCACGCCGCTGCCCACCACGCACACCTTGCCGGCGTGGCAGACGCCGGAGGGGATGAGGTGCAGCACGAAGCGCCGGCCGCCCACCACCAGCGTGTGCCCCGCGTTCGCACCGCCCTGGAACCGCACGATGACGTCGGCGCTCGAGGTGAGGCTGTCGACGATCTTGCCCTTGCCCTCGTCGCCCCACTGCGTTCCGGTGATCACCACGTTCGGCACGATCGGCTCCTGCGAGCGTCCGCGGCGCGGACGCTCGGGCTTGGGTCACTGACCGAGCTTGACCTGGGTGGCCGAGACGATCGCCGGCTGCTTGCGGATGAGGTCGAGGACGTCCTTCGGGACCTCGGCGTCGACGTGGAAGAGGCTCACGGCGCGGCCGCTCTTCTTGTCGCGGCCGAGCTCGAGGCCCGCGATGTTGATGCCCTTTTCGCCGAGCACCGTGCCGAGCCGGCCGACCACGCCGGGCACGTCCTGGTTCTGCAGCACCACGACGTTGCCCTCGAGCACGCCCTCGAGGAAGAAGTCGTTGAAGCGCACCAGCCGCGGGTTGCCCTTGCCGAGCACCGCGCCGGCGACGCGCGCGGTTCCCTTCGCGGTGGTCACGAGGACCTGGATCAGGTTGCTGAAGTCGACGTCGCGCGAGGCCTTGCTCTCGCTGACCCGCACGCCGCGCTCGCGGGCCACCACCGGCGCGCTGACGTCGTTGACCACCCGGTCGAGGAGCGGCGTGAGCAGGCCGCGCAGCACCGCGTTGGTGAGCGCCGCGGTGTTGAGGTCGCGGACGTCGCCGAGGTACTCGACCGCGATCTCGCGCGGCGCGTCCTCGAGGGTCTGGCCGAGGAAGCTGCCGAGGCGCTCGGCGAGGATCAGGTAGGGGCGCAGCCGCGGCAGCTCGTCGGCGCTCACCGACGGCACGTTCACGGCGTTGCGGATCTCGCCCTTGAGCAGGTAGTCGCGGATCTGCTCGGAGACCTGGTAGGCGACCTTCTCGGCCGCCTCCTCGGTCGCGGCGCCGAGGTGGGGAGTGCAGATGACGTTGTCGAGCGCGAGCAGCGGGTGGTCCTTGGGCGGCGGCTCCTCGACGAACACGTCGAGGGCGGCGCCGGCGACCTTGCCGCTCTGGATCGCCTCGACGAGCGCCTCCTCGTCGACGATCCCGCCGCGGGCGGCGTTGATGACGAGGACGCC
>CAYMQR010000737.1:0-2318 GCA_964392195.1 uncultured bacterium
CCGCCCACGCTGCGCGGCCCGCAGGATCAGAGGCAGGTGCGTGACGTGGAGGCCGTCGGGCGACGGAGTGATCAACGTCGCGAAGTCGTGGCGCGCCAGGAACGCCGCGAGCTCGGCGTCGGCGGGGCCGGCGAAGTGAGCGGGGACGTACATGGCGGCGACTCCCGAGCGCGAGCGGCGCCCGCCTCAGTTCCAGCGCGGCTTGGCGAGGATCATCACCAAGAAGAAGAGCCCCGTCCCGATCGCGGGCACGCCGAGCGCGGTGACCAGCGCCTGCGCGATCCTGGGGTGGCTCGCGCCGCGCAGCCACAGGCTCCCGCCCACGACGATCGCGAGCCCGCCGAGCAGCGCCGCCCAGATCGCGGCGTTGAACGACGACACCGAGCCGTCGCCGAGCCCGACGACGAAGAAGTAGACGGCGATGAGCGCGGCGATCGCGTCGGCGCCCCAGAAGATCCAGAAGGACACGTTGACCTCCTCGGTGGTTCAGTCGTCGGTGCCGATGCGCGGCGCGCCAGGAGGCGCGCCCTCCGAAATGGTTCGTCCGTCGTCCGTGCCGATGCGCGCCCTCCATAGCACGCCGCGGCTGGCGGTTGGATCGCGACGCGCTGCGCCGTAGATTCTGCGGGTTATGAGTCTCCTCGTCGCAGACGGCCTGCAGCTCTTCTTCGCGGATCGCCCGATCCTCGCGGACGCGTCGTTCCGCATCGGCGCCGACGACCGCATCGGTCTCATCGGCCCGAACGGCACCGGCAAGTCGACCCTCCTCAAGATCCTCGCCGGCAAGCAGGGTATGGACGGCGGCACGCTCACGCGCTCGAAGAACCTGCGCATCGGCTACCTGACGCAGGACATCCTCGAGGTCGGCACCGGCAGCCTGCTCGAGAACGTGCTGCGCTCGGTGCCGGGTCGCGCCGAGCTCGACCGCGAGCTGGCGTCGCTCGAGAGCGAGCTCGACGCCGCGACCGACCCCGACACCATGACGGAGATCGCCCACCGCCTGGCCGAGCTCCACCACGAGATCCTCGACTTCGACACGATCTTCTCGCAGGCGCAGGCCGAGCGGATCCTCGCCGGGCTCTCGTTCCGCACCACCGACTTCGATCGGCCGGTCGAGCAGTTCTCGGGCGGCTGGCGGATGCGCGCGGCGCTCGCGAGCCTGCTCTTCCAGCAGCCCGACCTCTTGCTCCTCGACGAGCCCACCAACCACCTCGACCTGCCGTCGGTGGCGTGGCTCGCCGAATTCCTGCGCTCCGCCAGCCACGCGCTCGTCCTGGTGTGCCACGACCGCGAGTTCCTCGACCGCCAGGTCGACCGCATCCTCTCCTTCGAGCCCGAAGGCCTGCGCGCCTACCGCGGCAACTACAGCTCGTACAAGGTCCAGCGCCAGGAGGAGGAGACGATCCTCGAGGCGCGTGCCGAGAACCAGGAGCGCGAGCGAAAGCGCCTCGAGCGCTTCATCGACAAGAACCGAGCTCGCACCAACACCGCCAAGCTGGTGCAGAGCCGCGTCAAGAAGCTCGACAAGCTCGACGAGGAGAAGGTGGAGCTGCGCGGCAGCCACTCGCGGATGCGGGTGCGCTTCCCGCCCACACAGAGCACCGGGCGCGTGGTGGTGAAGACCGAGGGGCTCTGCAAATCCTTCGGCGACCTCAAGCTCTACGAGAACCTGGACGTCATCGTGCCCCGCGGCGAGCGCGTGGTGCTCGCGGGCGTGAACGGCGTCGGCAAGACCACGCTGCTCCGCATCCTCGCCGGCGACTTGAAGCCCGACGCCGGCACCGTCACGTACGGCGCCAACGTCAAGGTGAGCTACTACGCGCAGCACCTCTCGAGCGCGCTCGACCGGCGCCACGACATCCTCGACGAGGTCAGCACCGCTGCGCCATCGATGAGCCCGGCGCAGGTGCGCGGCATCCTGGGCGCCTTCCTGTTCCGCGGCGACGACGTCGACAAGTCGATCGGCGTGCTCTCGGGCGGCGAGAAGGCGCGCGTCGCGCTCGCCAAGATCCTCGTCGCGCCCGGCAACTTCCTGCTCCTCGACGAGCCCACCAACCACCTCGACACCGAGTCCGCCGACATCCTCGCCGACTCGCTCAACGACTACGACGGCACGATCGTGTTCGTGAGCCACAACCTGGCCTTCGCGCGCAAGCTCGCGACCCAGGTCTGGTACCTGGAGAACGGCGCGCTCGAGATCTATCCCGGCTCGCTGGAGGAGTTCCTCGAGCGGCTGCGCGCCAAGGAGAGCCAGGCGAGCGCGCGCGGCGTGTCCGCCTCGGGTGGTACGCAGAAGGCTGCGGAGGGCCGCGCTCCCG
>CAYMQR010000738.1:0-2317 GCA_964392195.1 uncultured bacterium
TCGCCCACGAGGAGCAGCACCAGGAGCTGATCCTCACCGACATCCTCGCCGCGTTCGCCGCCAACGGGATCGAGCCCGTGTACGCGGTGGCGCCGGAGGGGGGCGCGAGCGCGGCGGACGGTGACGCGGAGCCGGCCGAGCCCGAAGGGCCGGCGTGCTTCATACCGTTCGAGGGAGGTGTGGTGAGCCTCGGCGCGCAGCCCGGTGCGAGCTTCGCCTTCGACAACGAGGGTCCGCGCCACCGCGTGTTTCTCGATCCCTACGCCCTCGCCGAACGGCCGATCTCGATCGGCGAGGTCCTCGCGTTCGCGCGCGAGGGCGGTTATCGCACGCCGTCGCTCTGGCTCAGCGAGGGATGGGAGTGGGTGCAGCGAAACGGCGTCGCTGCTCCCGGCTACACGCGCTTCGAGGACGGCGTGGCGAGCGTGATGACGCTCCACGGGCGGCGCGTCGCGCCGCGAAGCGCCCCCGCTGCGCACCTGAGCTACTACGAGGCCGACGCGATCGCGCGCTGGCTGGGCGCGCGGCTACCCACCGAGGCCGAGTGGGAGCATGCCGCGAGCGGCGCACCGATCGCGGGTCACTTCCGCGACGAGAGCTGGCTCACAGCGCGCCCGACCGCCGCGCCTGCGAGCGCCACCAACGCGACGACGCCCGCCCTGCGCGCGCTCTTCGGCGACGTGTGGGAGTGGACCTCGTCCGCGTACGGACCTTACCCGGGCTTCGCACCAGCGGCGGGCGCGGCCGGCGAATACAACGGCAAGTTCATGGTCGGCCAGATGGTGCTGCGCGGCGGCTCGTGCCTCTCGAACCGAGCCCACCTGCGCGCGAGCTACCGCAACTTCTGGCCGCCGCACACCCGCTTCCAGATGACCGGGGCGCGCCTCGCTCGCGACGTGCGCTGATTCCCGAGCCGGAGAGACGCCATGCCCCTCAGCAACGCTCGCGCGAAGCGCGCGGCCAACGCGAGCCCGATCGCGGCCGACGTGTGGCGCGGTCTCACCGCGCCGCGGAAGTCGCTGCCGCCGCGCCTCTTCTACGATCGCCGCGGCTCGGTGCTCTTCGACGCGATCACCGGGCTGCCCGAGTACTACCTGACGCGCGTCGAGCACGCGCTGCTCGAGCGCCACGCGGACGAGATCGTGGCGCGCGCGTGCACGGGCACGACGCGCGCCGTGCGCGTGGTCGAGCTCGGTGCGGGCTCGGGCATCAAGACCGAGCTCCTCCTCCAGGCCTTCGTCGCCCGCCAGGGACGGACCCTCTACATCCCGATCGACGTGTCCGAGGGCGCGCTACGCGCATGCGCGCTCCGGCTGTGGCGCGAGACGCCGGAGGTGGACGTGCAGCCGCTCGCGATGCGCCACGAGGAGGCGCTGCCCGCGATCACCCGCCTCGGGCCGCGGCGGCTGGTGCTCTTCATCGGCTCGTCGATCGGCAACCTCGCCGACGCCGAGGCCGTGCACCTGCTCGGAAGCGTGCGCCGCTGCCTGGCGCCGGGCGGCGGGCTCCTTCTGGGTACCGACCGCGTGAAGCCGCTCTCGGTGCTGCTACCGGCCTACGACGACGCCGCGGGCGTCACCGCCGCGTTCAACAAGAACGTGCTGGCGCGCATCAACCGCGAGCTCGGCGGGCACTTCGACCTCGAGCGCTTCGCCCACGAAGCGCGCTGGAACGAGGACGCCTCGGCGGTGGAGATGCACCTCGTCAGCCGCGGCGCGCAGCAGGTGGAGATCGACGCCCTCGAGCTCACCGTCGACTTCTCCGACGGCGAGAGCATCCACACCGAATCGAGCGCCAAGTACGACGACCCCCGCATCCACCGCCTCATCCGCGCCGCCGGCTTCGTCCCCGAGCACACGTATTCCGACGAGCGCGGCTGGTTCGGGCTGCACTTCTGCCGGGTGGAGTGACGCGCGATCAGCGGCGGCCGAGGTCCCAGTTGCCGAGGTCGCGGGCGTCGTCATCGCCGCCGGGCTGCTGATCGGCGCCGACGCTCCACACGTCGATCTCGCCGTGCGTTCCCGGCGAGAGGTAGTAGTACTCGCCGCCCCACGGGTCGGCGGGGATGAAGTCGCGCTCCCAGTAGCCACGCATGCGGTAGTTGGCCGGGACGGGACGGGTGGTGGGCGCGACCAGCAGCGCGGCGAGCCCTTGCTCGGTGGTCGGGTAGAAGCCGTTGTCGAGCTGGTAGCTGCGCAGCGCCGACTCGAGGCTGGCGACTTGCGTCTTCGCGGCGATGACCTTCGCCTCACGCAGGTGGCGCATCACCGGCACCGCGACCATGCCGGTGAAGATCGCCATGATCGGCACGCTCACC
>CAYMQR010000739.1:0-2309 GCA_964392195.1 uncultured bacterium
GGCCCCACCCCCGAGGCGCTGCGCTTCGCTTGCGGCGTCGCGCTGCGACGCGCCGCTGCGTGTCCTCGGTCTGGCGAAGGGTTGAAGCGTGACGAGTCCGATCGGATGACGGTTCGAAGGAGACGATCATGACCACCAGCGAGACCGACGCACCGGCCGCGGCGCGCTTCGAGTACGGCGAGAAGCAGGAGCTGCTGCGCGAGTCGGCGCGCAAGCTCCTCGAGGCGCGCTTCCCCACCACCCGCGTCCGCGAGCTCCTCGAGACCGAGCACGCCCACGACGCGGACGCGTGGAAGGCGATGGCCGACCTCGGCTGGCACGGGCTCCTCGTCCCCGAGGAGCACGGCGGTGTGGGGCTCGAGCTCTTCGAGCTGGGGGTGCTCCTCGAGGAGATGGGCCGCGTGGTGATGCCCGGTCCCTACCTCGCGGCGCAGCTCGCCACGCTCGTGGTCCTCGGCGCGGCGAGCGAGGCGCAGAAGGCCGCGTGGCTGCCGTCGATCGCCGACGGCAGCGCGATCCCGACGCTCGCGCTCTTCGAGCACGACGCCGGCTGGGACGCCACACCGGGCGGGACCAAGGCGAAGAGCGCGGGCGCCGGCCACGAGCTCTCCGGCACCAAGCGCTACGTCCTCGACGCCATGAACGCGACCCACTTCGTGGTGTCCGCGAAGACTCCCGCCGGACCGGCGCTCTTCCGTGTCGCCGCGGCCGCGCGCGGTGTGGACGTGATCGCCGACAAGCTCGCCGACGAGACCCGCCGCAGCGCCACCGTGATCTTCAAGAACGTCGCGGTCGCGAGCGAGGACCAGCTCGGCGCAGCGGGTGAGGGCGCCGCGCAGCTCGCGCGCACGCTGCCGAGCGTGTGGTGCGCGCTCGCGGCGGAGCTCGTGGGCGCCGCGCACCGGGTGTTCCACGTGAGCGTCGATTACGCGCGGGTGCGCGAGCAGTTCGGCCGCCCGATCGGCAGCTTCCAGGGCATCAAGCACCGCCTCGTCGACCGCATGGTGGAGCTCGAGAACGCCCGCTCGCTGGTGTACGGCGCGCTGTGGTCGCAGCACCACGACGCGCCCGAGCGCGCCGAGCGCCTCGCGCGCATGGCCAAGGCTTACGTCTCCGACGTCGGCCCCACGATCGCCGACACCGCGGTGCGCACCCACGGCGGCATCGGCTTCACCTGGGAGTGCGACGTCCACCTCTACTGGAAGCGGCTCCACTGGGGGCAGATGGCGTTCGGTGACGGCGCCTTCCACCGCGAGGCGATCGCGGCGGACCTCGAGCGCAACGCCAAGCCCGTCGGCGGGCCGACCCCGACGGGAGTGTGAGTTGGTCGCGGGCCGTTCCAGCCCCGAGTTGCTCTCGCCACGAGGCGAGCTCGATCTCGGCCGGTGCCGGCGGCACCGCACTCGCGCAGCGAGTGGCTTGGGGGTGGGTCCCGGCGAGAGTCGCGCCTCTCGCCGGGCGGGGGTCTGGAACAGACCCCCGTAGTCACCGGTCGCGCACCTTGTCCGCGGAGATCAGCGCCCACTCGGCGCTGCCGTCGGCGGCGATGCGCCCGCGCGCATCGCTCACCGTCGAGCGCACCACCGCGTAGCTCTCCTCGACGCGCTCGATCCAGCCGTGGATCACGTACTCCTGGCTCGTCAGCACGGGGCGCAGGTAACGCACCTTCAGCTCGCGCGTCACGCCGGTCTTCCGAGCGAGCCCCCACAGCGCCCAGCCCATCCCCTCGTCGATCATCGTCGCGATGATGCCGCCGTGGACCATGGTCTTGTAGCCGGCGAAGTGGGCGTCGGGGCGCCAGCGCGCCTCGACGCGCCGGTTGACCTCGTCGAGGTGGAAGTCGAGGCGCAGCCCGTGCTCGTTGGCCGGGCCGCAGCCGTAGCAGCGCACGAACTCGGCCGAGCGCGGGATGGGAGCGAGGTCGGTCACGGTGGCTCTCCGGTTGCCGGTGGCGGATCTCGCGATCCACGCTGCGCGGCCAAGCTGGGCGCCGAAGCGTAGCGGATCGCCGCGCCCGAGCCGGAGGCCGACGTGCACGAGATCCCGCTCTTGGACGGCACGCTCGCGATCGAGCCGCATCCGCGGCTCGCGCTCGGGGTGCTCGAGATCGGCTACCCGCGCCCGATCGGCGCCCTCGCGAGCCCGCCGTGGCTCGTGGCGCTGCTGGCGAGCGGCGCGCCCGAGGCGCCGTTCCGCTCGGACGACGCGATCCGCGGCGCGGTGCGCGACGTTCTCCGCCACGGCGGCTACAAGCCCACCGGCCGCGGCAAGCCCGCCTCCGAGTACCTGCTGCGCGCCGCGGAGGCCGG
>CAYMQR010000740.1:0-2307 GCA_964392195.1 uncultured bacterium
TGGGTGAGCCCGCGGACTCGCCGCGCCGCGCCCGCGAAGGAGTCTACGACTCCTACGAGCTCGGCCCACCCGAGCGCCGCGTGCAGGTGATCCTCCTCGACACCCGCTGGTTCCGCGGCCCGCTCGCTCCACGCACCACCGACACCGAGCCCGGCGCCGGGCGCGAGGGCCCGTACCATGCCACCACCACGCCGGGCGCCACGATCCTCGGCGACGCGCAGTGGCCGTGGCTCGAGGGCGAGCTCGCCAAGCCCGCGCGGCTGCGCGTGCTGGTGTCCTCGATCCAGGTCCTCTCCGAGGACCACGGCTGGGAGAAGTGGATGAACTTCCCGGCCGAACGCGAGCGCCTGCTCGCGGTGATCGCCAGGACCCGCGCGAGCGGGGTCGTGATCGTCTCCGGCGATCGCCACGACGCCGAGCTCTCGCTGCTTCCGCCGGGCGGCGCCGTCGATCCCCTCACCGGCGCGCGCACCCCGAACCCGCTCGGCTATCCACTCTTCGACCTCACCACCTCGTCGCTCAACGCGCCGCGCCCGTGGAGCTGGGAGATCAACCGCCACCGCGTCGGCAATGCCTTCTTCGACGCCAACTTCGGCACCATCGAGGTCGACTGGAGCGCCCCCGATCCGATCGTCACGCTCGCCATCCGCGACGAGCACGGCGAGGTCGCCCTCCTCCACCGCTTGCCGCTCGCCACGCTCGCCGCGAGCGCGCCACCGAGGACCCCATGACGCCGATCCGTCGATCGATCCGCACCGCGTGCGCGCTGGCCGCGCTGATCGTCTGGGCACCGCTCGCTCGCGCCGAGGACGCGCCGGCGGCTCCCGCGCCCGCCGCCAAGCCCAAGGCGTGCTCGGGCCCCGAGTACCGCCAGTTCGACTTCTGGCTCGGCGCGTGGGAGGTCCACCTGCCGGACGGCAGCCTCGCCGGGAACAACCGGGTCGAGGCCGACGTCGACGGCTGCGCGGTGGTCGAGCACTGGACCGGCGCCCTCGGCGGGCGCGGCACCTCGCTCAACTTCTACGACGCCGCGACGCAGCGCTGGTCGCAGACCTGGATCGACAACCACGGCAGCCCGCTGCGCCTCGAAGGCGCCTTCCGCGACGGCCGCATGGTGCTCGCGGGCGACCAGACCGGCGCCGACGGCAAGACCACGCGGAACCGCGTCACCTGGACGCCGCTCGCGAACCGCCACGTCCGACAGCTCTGGGAGTCGTCGACCGACGGCGGCACCACCTGGACCGTCGAGTTCGACGGCGACTACGCCCCCAAGCCCACCTCCTGAAGCGCCGCCCGCCCTGCCGCCTCGAAGTGCGCGACCAGCGTGGCGAGGCCGTCGGGGAGGCTGCCCTTGGCGCCGATCGCCGCGGCGGCGTCGCGGGCGGCGCCGTCGAGGGCGAGCAGATCGTAGAGGGTCTCGTGAGCGCGCCGCGCCGCCGGCTCGTCGGCGGGAAACGCGCGCCGCACCGCGAGCCAGAGCTTCCGCTTGAGCGCCACGAACAGGTAGACGGCGTGGCCGTTCATGTCGGCGAGGACGTAGTCGCGGTCCGGCGCCCAGGCGGCGTCGAGCCCGCGTTCGAGGTCGTCGAAGCCGGGATCGTCGAGGGCGCGGTCGAGGAGCGCGAAGAAGCCCACCTGCGCGGTGTGATGCTCGGGCGCCGCGAACTTCTCGAGGTGGCAGAGGTCGTGGATCGCGAAGTCGACGACGTCCGCGTGACGCCCGGTGTCGCTACCCTCGGGGAGCAGCGACACACAGCGCCAGCCGCGCGCCTGCAGCCGCAGCATCTCGCGCGGGCTCGGCTGGGATCGCAGCAGCACCACGCGGCGCCGTCCGTCGGCCCACGCGGTGAGCGCCTCGGGCACAGCGTCGCCGACCTGGAAGAGCCGCCGCTCGGCGAACGAGCGGATCAGCGGCGATCCGGCCGCGCACGGTAGCGGCGGGCGGCGCGCGCCGCCGAGCCAGCGCGAGCCGTGGCGCGCGGCGAGCCCGGCGGCCAGGAACTCGGCCACCGCGTGGGCGTCGGACGCCGCGGTTGCCAGCGGCGCGTCGCGAGGAGGAATATCGGCACCCGAAGGCGAACGAGCGCCCTTCGCGGACGGCGTGTCGTTGACTATTCTTGGCGAAATCATCGGTGCGGCCACTTTCCCCGGAATAACACACCCGCCGATCGGCACCGCCGCGCCGCCGCGCCCCGCCCCACGCCCCTCTCCCGAACCGTCGCTCCCGGCACCCCTGTTTCCGTGAACGGACCCCGAGGCGCCACCCCCTCACCCGCGGCCTCCGCCTCGGGTGCCGCCTCGAACGCC
>CAYMQR010000741.1:0-2298 GCA_964392195.1 uncultured bacterium
GGTGGGACCCGCGCGAATTCACTTCGCGCGGGCGGGGGGCTTGAAAAGCCCCCCGCAAGAATCACAGCTGCGTGGCGGCGAGCTCGGCGAGCTCGCTGCGCTCGCCGCGCGAGAAGAACACCGTGCCGGTGATCGGCGAGCTCTTGAGGCGGCTCGTCACGTACACCAGCCCGTTCGAGTGCTGGTCGAGGAAGTGGTTGTCGACCTGGTACGGATCACCCGCGAGCACCACCTTGGTGCCCTCCGCGGCGCGGGTGATGACCGTCTTCACCTCGTGGGGGGTGAGGTTCTGCGCCTCGTCGATGAGCATGAATGCCGACGAGATCGAGCGGCCGCGGATGGTGTGGATGGCCTGGACCTCGAGCTGCCGCGAGTGGAAGAGGTACTCCCAGTTCTTGGTGTCGCGGGTGGCGCCCTTGCCGCTGGCCTGGCCGTCGCTGACGATGAGCTGGTCGAAGTTGTCGAAGAACGACGTCATCCACGGCTGCATCTTGGTGTCGAAGTCGCCGGGCAGGTAACCGACGTCCGGCCCCATCGACACCACCGGCTTCGAGAGCAGGATGCGCTCGTACGCGGCGCGCCGCTTCTTGCCGCGCGCCACCTGCGCGAGCGCGGCGGCGAGGGCGAGGAACGTCTTGCCGGTGCCGGCCTTGCCGATCAGCGTGACGAGCTTGACGTTGGGGTCGAGAAGCAGATCGAGCGCCATGCGCTGCTCGACGTTGCGCGGCTGCACCTCGGCGAGCTCGCGGAACTCGCTCGCCACCGGCTCGAGCTGGCCGCTCAGCGTGTGGTAGCGCCACACGCGCTCCGATGGACCGTTGCGCACCACCACGAACTCGTTCGCCTCGAGGTGCTCGACGCCGAGCTCGCGCGGCTCGAGGACGCTCTCGTCGCCCCACTCGTCGGCGCTCGGCACGCTCTGGCGCTCGAGCATGCGGTAGCCGGTGTAGAGGTCGCGCAGCTCGACGCGGTCGGTCTCGTAGTCCTCGGCCTCGAGCCCCTCGAAGTCGGCGAGGATCCGCAGGTTCACGTCCTTGCTGATCAGCACCACGCGCTTGTACGGACCGCGCTGCTTGAGGGCGAGCGCGGACGCCAGGATCAGCAGGTCCATGCTGCGGTCGTTGGTGCGTTCGCTCAGGTGGTCGATGCCGCCGTTGCCGTCGGAGATGATGTGGAAGGTGGTGCCGAGCTCGGGGTGGTGAACGCCGGCTTCGCCCGAGAGGTTCCCGAACTCGCGCAGCGACGAGATGAAGCGCGACGCCACGCGGGCGGCGGCGGCCACTTCGAAACGGCGGTTGTTCTTGAGGTCGTCGAGCTCCATCACCACGAAGATCGGGATGGCGACGGTGGTCTTGCGGAAGGCGTTGAGCGCGCGCGGATCGTGGACCAGAACGCTGGTATCGACGACGTAGGCGGTGTCCATGGCCCTCCGGGTGGGGCGTTGCTCGCGAGGAAACGCCGTCTCGGCGTGCCCGCAGAGTATCAGGGCTCGCCATCCTCTGCAGCGCGCACGTGGCGCACGCGACGGAGCCGGTCGGGGCGGGCGGAGGGAGGCGGGCTCAGCCCGGCGCCGGCTCGTTCGCCGCGACCAGCTCGTCCCAGCTCGCGGCGAGCTGCTCGAGCGCCTCGATCGCGCTCGGCAGGTGCTTCAGCACCACGCCCAGGTCGAGCTCGGCGTAGCGATAGAGCACCACGTTGCGCAGCCGCATCACCGCGGCGAGCCGTCCGGCGAGGTCGGACGGCAGCACGCCCAGGCGGGTGAGGGCGCCGAGCGGGTCGCGCTCCTCGAGCGGATCGTCGAGCCCGTCGGGGATCCGCGCCAGCAGCTCGGCGAACAGGTCCTCGCTCGCCTGGCACGCCTGCAGCAGGTTGAAGAGGATCGAGTCCTGCACCGCGCGGTCGACCGCGAACCGCTCGCCCGCGCCGCGCAGCGTGGCGCCGATCCGCTCGGTGTGCTGGTGCAGCGCCTCGACGCGCTCGTGCGCCCAGTCGTGCGCGAGCCCGGCGCCGGTCCGCATCGAGGCGATGCGCTGGGCGGTGGGCGACTCGCGGTCGACGTACTCCATCCAGGTGCGGGCGCGGAACTCGCGCACCTTCGTCATGTCGCGGAAGAAGATCGCCTGGCCGCGCTCGATGGCGCGGTGCCGCAGCGTGGCCTCGGCCTGTTCCAGGAGCACCACCCGTGGTCCGATGACGCCGACCCGGTCGAGCTCCTGCGTGAGCCGCTCGAGCCACGCGCTCGGATCGGGTGGGGTGCCGCCGGCGGTGAAGAGGATGCCGAGATCGGTGCTGCCGATC
>CAYMQR010000742.1:0-2294 GCA_964392195.1 uncultured bacterium
TCACCACCCACGACCTGCGCGACATCGATGAGCTGTGCGAGCCGGTTCTGCTCAACGACGAGGGCAAGGTGCTCTTCGACGGCGCCCTCGCCGAGTTCAAGCGCCGCTTCGCCCGCGAGCGCCGCGTGGTCCTCGACCTGGCGCGCGCCGAGGACCGCTCGGGCGCGATCGCCAACCTCGACGGCATGCCGGTGATCGTCGACCCGGCGAGCGAGGGCTCGCGGGTGGCGCTGCGCTTCGACCCCGACGCGATAAGGCCGTCGGAGGTGGTGGCGCGCGCCCTCACCGGCCCGCCGATCGTGGACCTCTCGGTGCAGGAGCCCGATCTCGCCGACGTGGTGCGCGACGTCTACCGCGCCCAGCAGCACCGCGCCGCGAGCGACGGCAGCGGCGGCGAGGCGGGCGCGCGATGAGCTCGACCGCGGCCGCGCTGGTGGCGAGCCGGCGCGGCCCGCGCGCGGGACTCCTGCCCTACGTCGACGTGTTCCGGCTCGGCTTCGTCGAGACCCTCGCCTACCGCTCGCAGATCTGGATGCGGCTGCTGCTGGTGCCGCTCACCGCGGCCTTCCAGTACTTCATCTTCGCCGCGCTCTACGCCTCGGGGCCCGAGGTGATGGGCGGCCACCGCCTCACCGAGATCGCGGGCTACGTGGCGCTGATGCAGACGCTGCGCACGCTCTTCGCCAACAACATCAGCATCTTCATCGGCGAGGCGATCCGCACCGGGCAGATCGCCACCTACCTGCTGCGCCCGCTCGCCTTCCCGTGGTTCGCGATGAGCTACATCGCCGGGCGCGGCGCGAGCCAGGTGTTCACGATGGGCGTGCCCACGCTGATCGGCTTCGCGCTGGTGGGCGCCCTGCCCGCGCCGCCCGACGCCGGCACGTTCGTGGCGTTCCTGCTGCTCACGCTCGCGGCGTTCCTGCTCTACAACCTGGCGTTCACGATGGCCGGGCTGATCGGCTTCTTCGTCGAGTTCTCCGGCGAGCTCGCGTGGTCGGTCGAGCTGGTGCTGATGCTGCTCGGTGGCGCGACGATCCCGCTCTCGTTCTTCCCGGCGTGGCTGGCGCGTCCGCTCGAGCTCCTGCCGACGAGCTTCATCTACTACGTGCCCGCGGAGGCGTACCTGGGCCGGATCGACGGCCCGCACCTCGTGGGTGCCGTGGTGATCGCGTGGACGTGGGTGCTGCTCGGCTTCCTCGGCGTGCGGCGCTTCTACGAGCTCGGCCGCCGCCACATCTCGATCCAGGGCGGGTGACGTCGTGAGCACCGCCACATCCGCTTCGCCCGCGCCGGCGCCCGCCGTTCCCGCCGCGCGCCGCCCGCCCCCCTCGGGCCTTCGCCACACCCTCGGGATCATGGGCCACTACGTCGCCCAGAACCTCAAGGTGAAGCTCACCTACCGCACCGAGCTCGTGATCTCGCTCTTCTCCACGGTGCTGTGGAGCGTGGTGAACCTGACCTTCTTCGTGCTGGTGTTCGGCGAGGTGCCGAGCATGAGCGGGTGGAGCTTCGAGCAGATCGTCTTCCTCTACGGCTTCGGCCAGTTCACGTTCGGGCTGTTCTCGTGCCTGCTCTTCACGCTCATGTGGGACTTCGGGAACCTCTACCTGGTGGAGGGGCTCCTCGACCGGGTGCTCCTTCGGCCCTTCCCGCCGCTCCTGCAGATGGTGCTCGAGCAGTTCTACCCATTCGACATGGCGATCATCGTGAAGGGCGCGCTCATCGCCGGCTGGGCCGCGGCCAAGCTCGGCATCGCGTTCAGCGCGGCGAACCTGGTGAAGTTCGTGGTGCTCGGGATCTCGGCCGCGATGGTGCTGGCGGGGATCGCGCTCGTCACCACCTTCGCGAGCTTCTGGTGGCTCAACCGCTACGGGCTGTTCCGGCCGCTCTTCACCCTCACCGAGTACTCGCGCTATCCGCTCAGGGTGTTCCCGAAGTGGATCCAGTGGCTGATGACCTTCGTGCTGCCGTTCGGGTTCGCGTGCTTCTACCCGGCGTCGGCCTTCTTCGGCGACCGCGGCCTTCACGGCTTCGCGATCGCGACCCCGTTCGTTGGAGTGGGGCTGCTCTACCTCGCCAACCGCATGCTCGACGCCGGCATCCGCCGCTACGAATCGACCGGTAGCTGAGCGCCCGGCTCACCACCGGCCCGCGAGGCCGGGGGGGCGATCTCACCGAGCGGCCGCGTTCGAGTCGCGAGGGTCGGCGGGAGTTCGACCCACGATCGCCGCGGGTTTTCGTTGCGCGGGGTCGTGTACACGCCTACGCTCGGCCACCCACCGGAGGTCTCC
>CAYMQR010000743.1:0-2288 GCA_964392195.1 uncultured bacterium
AGTTGATGCCGGGCATCTCGGCGAGCAGCCGGTGCGCCTCGACGATCGCCGGCGTACCCTTGGTGGGCTCGGTGCCGTTCGACAGCAGCGCGACGCGCGGCTGCTCGATCGACGAGATGATGCGCGAGTAGGCCGAGCCCATCACCGCGAAGCTGACGAGGTCCTCGGCGTCGACGGTCAAGGTGGCGCCGACGTCGAGCATGAGCGCGAACGGGTCGTCGTGGGGGCCGTGCTGCTGCTCGGTGGGATGGACGGTGGCGAGGGCGCAGCGCCGCACGCCGGCCACCCGCTCGAGCTTGCGCGACGCGGCAAGGATGAGCGCGCCGGTGCTGCCCGCGCCGACCAGCGCGTCGGCGTCGCCGCGGCCCACGAGCTCGGCCGCGACCAGCGCCGAGCACTGCGGGCGCGCGTCGAGCGCCACGCCCGGCTTCTCGTCCTGGCGCACCCAGTCGGTGCAGTGGACCACCTCGAGGCGCTTGGGGTCGTAGGACTGGCGCTTGAGGAGGGGCACGAGCTGGTCGCGGTCTCCCACCAGCAAGGTGCGGATCGGCGCCTCCTCGCGGCTCACCTGCGCCGCGCCCTCCACCACCACCGCGGGCCCGGCGTCCGGGCCCATCGCGTCCAGCGCGATCGTGATCATGCGTTCGCTCCCGGGGAACTCGAGTCGATCGCCGGACTCTAGCTCCTCCGCTGGATCGCCCGCACCGCGTTCCACGCGCGGCCGCGCGCTATTCTCCGCGGCCATGGCCGCCGCGAAAGAACGTGCCGGCGCGCTCTCGCGCCTGTGGGGCCGCGCCGCGAGCGCGGTCCTCGACCCGACCATCGTGCTGTCGTTCGACCGCACCGGCTTCGAGCGCCACGCGCTCGGCTTCCGGCCCGCCGACCTCGACGCCGACCTCACCGGGCGCGAGTGCCTGGTGACCGGCGCCAACTCGGGGATCGGCTACGAGACCGCGCTCGCCCTCGCGCGCCGTGGCGCGCGGGTGCGGCTGCTGTGCAGGAATCCGCAGCGTGGCGAGGCGGCGCGCGCGGCGATCGCGGAGGCGAGCGGCAACCGCGAGGTGGCGCTCGAGCTCCTCGACGTCGCCGAGCTGTCGTCGGTGCGCGCCTTCGCGGAGCGCTTCACGGCCACGCGGGTCGACGTGCTGGTGCACAACGCCGGCGTGCTGCCGGACGCGCGCGAGCTCACCATTGACGGCCTCGAGCGCACCTTCGCGACCAACGTCGTCGGCCCCTTCCTCCTCACAGCGCTGCTCTTGCCCAAGCTGCGCGCCGCGCCGCGCGCGCGGGTCATCACCGTCTCGTCGGGCGGGATGTACCCGCAGCGCCTCGACCTCGACGATCTCGGCTGGCGCAAGCGCCCCTTCGACGGCGTCGTCGCGTACGCCAACACCAAGCGCGCCGAGGTGGTGCTGAACGAGACCTGGGCGCGGCGCCTCGCCGGCACCGGGGTCACGTTCGCCGCCATGCACCCGGGCTGGGCCGATACGCCGGCGGTGCGGACCTCGCTGCCGCGCTTCCACCGCGTCACCCGCGCCATCCTGCGCACGCCCGCGCAGGGCGCCGACACGGTCGTTTGGCTCGCGGTGGCGCCCGGGCTCGACGGGCGCACCGGGCTCTTCTGGTTCGATCGCGCGCCGCGCTCCACCCACCTGGTGCCGTGGACGCACGAGAAGCGCGGCGACCGGCGGCGGCTGTGGAGCCTGTGCTGCGAGCTCACCGGCTTCGACCCCGACCTGCTCGGCGAGACCACGCTGGTGGCCGGCGGCGGGGGCGCGGCGGGCGCGAGCGGCTCGCGATGACCGCCGCGAGCGAGCGGGATCCGGGCGCGCCGGGGATCGAGCCCGAGAGCATCGGCGCGGTGCGCGCCGAGGTCCACACCATCCGCGCCGCCGACGCCGCCGAGCTCGCGCTCACGCGCGTGCCGCCGGTCACGCCGGATCCGCACGCCACCCCGGTGGTGTTCGTCCACGGCAGCTACGCGCGGCGGAACTTCTGGGTCTCGCCGAAGGGACTCGGCGTCGCGCCGTTCCTCGCCGAGCACGGCTTCGACGGCTGGGTGCTCGAGCTCCGCGGCCACGGCCTCTCGCCGAAGGGCGCGCGCTTCGCGGCGATCACCGCCGAGGACCACATGCGCCTCGATCTGCCCGCGGCGCAGCGCCACGTCGAGTCGGTGACCGGCCGGCCCGCGTTCTGGGTGGGACACTCGGCCGGCGGCCTCTACGTCCTGGGCGCACTCTCGGCCGGCTGGCTCGACCCCACCCGGGTCGCGGGAGCGGCGACCTTCG
>CAYMQR010000744.1:0-2279 GCA_964392195.1 uncultured bacterium
TACCTGCCGATCGCGAACCCGCGCTACCTGAGTGGGTTGGTCGCGACGGCGCGCACCCAGCTCTTCGTGTCGCGCGGCCTCGGCTGGACCTCCGCGCCGGTCCGGTTCCGCTGCCCGCCCCAGCTCGCCGTGATCGAGCTCACCCGCCGCGCGGCGGCGGATCCTCCGCGCACGCCGCTCGGCTGAGCCGCACCACCCGCGAGTCGCACCACGCGTCGAGCACGAAGCCCAGCCCGCACGCCGCCACGAAGGCCCACCACGGGAACGTGGGCTCGCGGACGTTGAGGATCAGCGCGGCGCCGAGCAGCGTGCCGATCGCGTAGCCCGCGAAGCGCAGCGCGCCTTGCTTCGCGACCACCAGCCGCGTGCCGCACCCGCGGCAGCGCGGCCGGAGCAGCGAGCCGGCCACCCACACCCACCAGAACGGCACCGCCCGCGCGCCGCACGCCGGGCAGGCGAGGCGATCGACGTGCTCGTGCCCGGGGTGGTCGTCCTCGTCGGGATGGACCGCCGGTGTGTACGGGTGCGCCGTCACCGCCGGTCCATCGTCCGGGCCGCCGCGCTCAGATCCCGTCGTACTTGGGGTTCGACCAGGCTTCGGCCTTCGCCGCCGTGACCCACTTCTCGAGGCTCGGCATCTCCCACACCGCGTTCGCGTAGTCGAGCGCCGAGCCGGTGAGCGCCACCTCGTAGGTGCGGAAGCGCGTGACCACCGGCGCGAACATCGCGTCCGCGATCGTGAAGTGGCCGAACAGGAACGGCCCACCCTCGCCGAAGCGGCCGCGGCACGAGCGCCAGATCTCGACGATCCGCCGGATGTCGAGCTCGACCGCGGGCGTGCGCCCCTTGCCGGGCTTCGACGCGCGGATGTTCATCGGCATGTTCTCGCGCAGCGCGCCGAAGCCCGAGTGCATCTCGGCGCTCACCGCGCGCGCCACCATGCGCGCCTTGGGATCCGCGGGCCACAGCTTCTTCGCCGGGAAGCACTCGTTCAGGTACTCGCAGATCGCCAGCGAGTCCCACACCACCAGCCCTTGGTGGTGGACGCACGGCACGCGCCCCGACGGCGAGTAGCGCAGGATCAGCTCCTTGGTGTCCTCCTGGTCGAGCTGGATCACCTCTTCCTGGTAGGGCACCCCCACGTGCTCCATCACCAGCCACGGGCGCAGGGACCACGAGGAGTAGTTCTTGTTGCCCAGGATGATCGTCCACTCGGCCATGTGCGCGACTCCGAACGCTGCGAGATCCGATCGAATCTAGCAGGGTGCCGACGGGTCGTCTGCCCGCCGGCCACCCACCGCGAGGGCGCTTCCGGCCCTCACACGCGGTCGTGGCGGTGGCACGTCACGAGGTGGTCGTTCACGAGCCCGGCCGCCTGCATGTACGCATAGCAGATCGTGCTGCCGACGAAGCTGAAGTTGCGCGCGACCAGGTCCTTGCTCATCGCGTCGGACTGCTTGGTGCGCGCCGGGATCTGAGACATGCGGCGGAACTTGTTGACGCGTGGCTCGCCGTCGACGAACCGCCAGACGTAGGCGTCGAAGCTGCCGAACTCCTCCTTCACCCGCAGGAACGCGCGCGCGTTGCGGACCGCGGCCTGGATCTTGGCGCGGTTGCGAACGATCGCCGGGTTGGCGAGCAGCAGCTCGACGCGCGCGGCGTCGTAGCGGGCCACGCGACGAGGATCGAAGCCGTCGAACGCCTTGCGAAAGCCGTCGCGCTTCTTGAGGATCGTGAGCCACGACAGCCCGGCCTGCATGGCGTCGAGGACCAGGAACTCGAAGTGCCGTCGATCGTCGTGGAGCGGCACGCCCCACTCGCGGTCGTGGTAGGTCACCAGCACCGGATCGGACGTCGCCCAGCCGCACCGCACCACCTCGACCATCGCCGCCCCACCCGTGCCGCCCGGTCACCGAGCCCGGCCCCTTCGCACCGCCCCACGTTCACGGCTCCGTCGCTGCGCGACGGAAGGCCCGGCGCGCCGCCGCCCGGAAACGAGACGAAGCCGTCCCACGAACGGCCGCGACACCCCGGATGCCGCGCACGCGCCCGTCGGAGGACGTTAGCGCCCTTCCCGCGTGCGTCGCAACCGAGCCATTTCCTCGGGGGGCTGTTCCAGCCACTCGCTTCGCTCGTGCGGTCGCGCCGCGACCGGCCGAGCGCCGACGGCCACTCGGGGAGCGAGAGCCGGGATGCCGCTCGGCGACTACGCGGCGGAGCTCGCGGCGCTCTGCAGCACCGCGGGGTCGAAGCTCGCCTGGAACATGGTGCGGCCGCAG
>CAYMQR010000745.1:0-2269 GCA_964392195.1 uncultured bacterium
CCTCCACCTCGTGCAGCCGCCGTGAAGCCGGGGCGTCGGTAGCGCGCGGTCAGGCGCCGCGCACGAAGAGGAGCTTGAGGTTCCAGGCCGCGTGGGTTAGCACCGACCCCGCCAGGCCATGGCTCGCGTACGCGCCGCCGAAGAGCAGGTTGGCGACGAGCCCGAACGCGAGGCCGACCCAGTCGAGCGGCGCCGGCATCGCGCTCGCGTGCAGGAAGCGCCGCTCGAGGGTGAACGTGAAGAACGTGGTCCACAGCGCGTGGAGCACGAGCGCCGCGCGCGGCCGCTGCAGGAACGCGGCGAGCAGCGTGAGGATGCACATGCGGGCGATCGCCTCCTGGGCGAGCACGCTGCCGGCGTAGAGCGCGGCGGACTGAGCCCGGGTCGAGCCGTAGAGCCCAGGGGCGGCGAGCGCGTGGCCGCGATCGAAGAACCAGCCCGAGACCGCGCCCACCGCCAGCGCGGTGAGCACGAAGGCCGGGAGCCGGATCAGCGGGCGCGGCGCGGTGGGCGCACGGACCAGGCCGGGGTAGCCGGCGCGCTGCCGCCACATGAGCCCGATGAAGGCGGAGAGCGCCACCTCCAGCGCCTGCAGCATCGCCTGCGCCGTCGCGATCGCGGGTGGACCGAGCCCGCCGGGCAGGTGCCCCGGGTTCCGCTCCGCCAGCACCAGGCTCGACGGATACGAGAGGACCGCCGCCACCGCGGCGAGCGCGAGCGCGCGCGGCGTCGTGTAGGCGAGCCGTTCGCCGAACGACGCCTCGGGGAGGCGCGGCGGGCTCATCGCCGCGGCGCTCGATGCTCGCGAGTCACGCGGCGCCACCGCGCTCGGCGCGCGCGATCAGGCCGTCGGCCAGCCAGCTCGCGAGCAGCGTCGCGACGCGCGCCGGCGCGTCGTCCGCACCCGTGAGCTCGCCGACCGTCTCGCACAGCTCGGCGAACGGCCGCCGCGCCACGAGGCCATCGAGCGCTCGCCGCTCCACCGCGCCGATCTCGCGGTGCACCACCTGGTGAGCGGGGCGCCACACCCGCAGCGACGTGGAACGCCGCTCCGGCAGCGGCAGCGCGCCGCCGCCGTCCTCGTCGTCCTGCGCGGCGAGCCAGGTCTCGTGAACGGCCCACTCGAGGTCGAGGACACGGAACGCGGGGATCGGCTCGAACACGAGCGCGGGCCACTCGTCCGGCGCGACGCCCGCGAGTGCGCTGGCGTCGATCGTGTCCGCGTCGGCGGTATCGAAGAGGTCCGCGAGGGTCCACTCGAAGCGAGTCAGGTCGCCGAGCCACGGGCGCTCGCCGGCGAGGGGGTGGGTGGCGGCCAGCGCGGGCAGCGCTGCACCGGCGTAGCGCAGCGAGAAGTGCGTGGGCGCGTGGGCCAGCAGGTAGTCGGTGATCAGGTTGTGGAAGTGGTCGGCGCCGAGCAGCCGCGCGACCGTCGGGACGTCCTCGCGCAACACGTCGAGGAGGCGCGCGAAGTACATGTTCGCGTACACGTCGAGGCGCTCGACGTGGGTCAGGCGATCGTCGCTCGCCAGCACCTCGGCGAGCCGCTCGCCGTCCGGATCGCCCTCCGCGACGAGCCCCTTCGCGACGCCTTCAGGCGCCGTGATGAGCCGCCACAGCAGGCGTTCGGTGCGATCCAGGTTCCAGCCGGTCTCGGCCATGGACGTGCTCCGCGATGCGACGCGCGCGGTCGAGCTCGAGCTCGAGCTCGGCGAGTGGCGGGATGTGGTCGTCCCGCTCGATCAGGCAGCTCACCGGGCCGAAGCGGGCCACGGCGCGCTCGTAGAGCTGCCACACGGGGTCGATGATCGGGTGATCGTGGGTGTCGAGGATGTAGCGTCCGTGGTGGGTGTGCCCGGCGAGGTGGAACTGCGCCACCCGCTCGACCGGGATGCCGGCGAGGTATTCGTCCGCGTCGAAGCCGTGGTTGAAGGCGCTCACGTAGACGTTGTTGACGTCGAGGAGCAGCCAGCAGTCGGCGTCGGCGGCGAGGCGCGCGAGGAACTCCCACTCGCTCATCGAGGACGCGACGAAGCGCATGTAGCTCGACGGGTTCTCGATCAGGATCCGCCGCGAGAGGAAGTCCTGGACCTGGCGCACGCGCGCGGTGACGTGGGCGAGGGTCTCCTCGGTGTACGGCAGCGGCAGCAGGTCGTGGGCGTTGTGCCCGCCGACGCCGGTCCAGCACAGATGGTCGGACACCAGCGCCGGCTCGACCCTCCGCTCGAGGTCGCGGAGCTGGCGGAGGTAGTCGCGGTCGAGGGGATCG
>CAYMQR010000746.1:0-2265 GCA_964392195.1 uncultured bacterium
CGATCGCCGGCGCCCGACGGAGCGGGCGCGCTCCAAGGTGCTGGAGGGCGCGCCTCCGGCGCGCCGCCGCTCAGGCTTCGAGGCCGAGCTGGTCGCGGCGCCGGTAGAGCACGTTGCCGTAGACCGACATCGTCGCCAGCACCGCGTAGATGTCGACCCACGGCCACAGGTACGAGAGCGGCGCGGGGACGAACCGCGCCACCAGCCCCGAGCCGGCGGTCATGACGAACGCGCCGACGAGCAGCACCAGGTAGTCCTCACGCACGCGCGCGAGCAGCCGCACCGCGAACGCCGGGTTCAGCGCCGCGCCCACCGAGTCGGTCATCGCCGTCGTGACGATCACCGCCGGCAGGTAGAAGAGCCCCACCGCGAGCAGCAGCCAGAAGGTCGGGTCGCTGGCGACGTCGCCCACCGAGCCGGGCCGGAGCGCCGCGTAGAGCCCCGCGGGCAGCGCCACCAGCCAGCACCCCACGACGAAGCCGAGGGCCGGGACGATGACGTCCCACACCCAGTCGGTCACGTCGCCGGGCTCGGGGAAGCCCCTCTCGCCGCGCGCGGCGTGACGGACGATTCGCAGGAAGTAGGGCACCGGCAGGAGCCGCACCAGCGCGCTCAGGATCGTGCCCGAGAAGAACCCACCCACGGCGTAGAGGAACCCCACGCCGATCCACACGAAGACCGGGTACCAGCCCGAGGCCGGCCTCTTCAGCCCCTCGCCGAGCGCCCACGCGATCGACAGCCGCGCCTGGCTCTCCTTCGCCTCGCGCTGCAGGCGGCGCTCCCGGCGCGGGCTCGCGACGCACCGGTCACGGCAGGCCGCGCACTGGATCAGCTGGACCTTGCTCGAGACGGCGCGCGTGACCAGCCCGCACTCGTCGCACCAGCCCTTGCCGCAGTGGGCGCAGATCCACTCGGCGAAGCGGTCGCGGTGGCGATCGCAGCGCGCCAGGGCGCCGGCCGTGGGAGCAGCAGCGTTGCGCGGCTCCGGGGCCGCCGAGCCCGGCGTGTTCGGAGGTGTCGTGGGCATCTTGACGCGGTGCTCCGCGAGCGGGCGGATCAATAGGTAGAAACGTGGAGTTCCGCGCCAGCGTATCGCAAGCCGCGTGGCGCGAAGCGATCGGCCGCGTCCCGTGACCGACGCCGCGGCGCCCGCCGCCGCGAGCGAGGTCGCGCCCGGTCCGACGCGTGGATCGCCGGCGAGCGCCGGCGCCACGTCACTCGCGCTTCAGGAACTTGAAGAGCCGCTCGGTCGTGGTGCGCCGCGCCGGAGTGGCCTGCTTGCCGCTCAGGTAGCTCTCGATGGCCGCGTTGGCGCCGCCGTGGCCCGGCTCGAGGTCGCGGACGCGCTTGAAGTAAGGCATCGCCCGGCTCGGCTGGCCGCGGCTGTTCCACATCTCGCCGAGCGCCATGAGCACCTCGAGGTTGCCGGGGTCGAGCTGAGTCGCCTTCTCGAGGCTGCGTTCGACGGCGAGCCAGTCGGGCTGCTTGCTCGCCACCGCCGCCGCCTTCATCATCGTCTGGCCGAGGCGGAGGTGGAAGAAGCCCCGCTCGGGCGCGAGCGCGATGCAGCGCTGGTACGCGCTGCGCGCGTCCTCGAAGCGCTCGGCGCCGAACGCCTGGTCCGCGTCGAGCTGCTCCTTGATGAGCGCGGCGCGCGCGCCGGTGACGACCTCGGTCTTGACCTTGCGCTCGGCGGCGGCGGTGCGTATCTGGTGCGAGCGGCGGCGCCGCTCGACGTCGCCGAGCTCGTTGAACGCCTCGTCGATGCGCAGCGTGAGCTGCCACATCTTGTGCGACTCGTCGTCGGTGAGCTGCCCGACCCAGCGCGACGTACGGTAGCGCTCGGCGAGCCGGAAGTAGGCGTCCATCACTTCCTGGTTGGTGCTCTCGACGTGCACGCCGAGGAGCGCGAACGGCTCGCGCTTCATGAGCTCGTCGTAGCGCTCTTCGATCTCGCGCAGGATCTCCTCGAGCTCGGGAGGCCGCTTCGAGCCGCTCGCGGCGGCGGGTCTCGCGCCGGTGCCGGAGTGCGGGACCACGGTGCCGGAGGGCGGCGTGTGCGCGGTCGGCACGCGGGTGGGCGGGCGCGGCGTCGGCACGCCGGTCGGGGTCGCCGTGCCGACCACCGCACCGGACTCGATGTCGACGTCGAAGCGCGCCTCGCAGCGCGAGCAGCGGGCGCGGAACGTGTTTCCGCGCGCGGCCGCCGGCTCGGCCTGGTAGCGGTTCTGGGGCTGGGACATCGCACTACCTCTCTGTCTCGGT
>CAYMQR010000747.1:0-2259 GCA_964392195.1 uncultured bacterium
CTCGAGGCTCGCCAGCACCTTGCTCGAGTTGGGGCGGCGGAAGGTGCCCTCGAGGTCGCGGTCGGCGGTGGCGAGGATGCCGCCCGCGACCGTCACCACCACCACCTGCGGCGGCGTGTCGAGGAAGGTCTGCGCGAGCCGGTCCCAGCCGTCGCGGCTCTGGATCTGCGTGCCGGGCACGGTGAGCACCGGCAGGATCTTGCCGCGCGCCACGGTGCGGGTCTTCTCGAGGTGGATCGACGAGCGCGGGCGCTCGCGCGGCGACCAGCGCACCGCGCGGTCGACGCGCAGCGAGGTGGCGTCGCGCAGCCGGTCGGCGATCACGGTCTTCCCCGCGCCCGACGGCCCGAGCACCGCGATTCCGCGCTCCTGGCGCCCGAACAGGTTCAGGAACGGCTTCTTGGCGCGGTTCACTTCCTTGAGGGCGCCGAGCAGCGCCTTCTCGGCGTCGCCGAGCTTGACCGTGCAGCCCTGCTTCGCGGGGTCGGCGAGGAGCTGGTCGATCGACTCCTCGATGGAGGTCGCGCCGCGCTCGACGCCGTAGCGCTGGATCTTCTGCGCCAGCCACTTCTGGAGGAACGACAGCAACGCTTCCATGCGGGAGATCCTCGATCGGTACGGGGCGCGAGGCGACGGATCCGCGCGCCGGGGAACGGGAAGGCGGGGACGATCCCCCTACCGGTGCGATGCCGGGGCGGCTCGGCCGTCACGCCTCGAACGGCGGCGTCGCGAGGTTCGCCGCGCGCGCCCGCGCCAGCACCTTCTCGGCGGCGCGCACCATCGGCATGTCGACCATCTTGCCCTCGAAGTCGAACACGCCGGTGCCGCGCGCCTGGTGGGCCTCGAACGCCGCGATCAACCGCGCGGCGTGGGCGATCTGCTCGGCGGTCGGGTCGAACGCGCGGTGGATGGTCTCGACGTGCCGGGGGTGGATGCACATCTTGCCGTCGTAGCCCATGCGGCGGCCGGCGATCGCGTCGCGCGCCAGCACCTCGTCGTTCTTGAGGTCGGTGCACAGCGTGTCGATCGCCTCGATGCCCGCCGCCTTCGCCGCCACCACCACCGCGCCGCGCGCGTACGCCACCTCGGCGCCCTCGACGGTGCGCTCGGCGCCGACGTCACCCGCGAAGTCCTCCGCGCCGAACAGCAGCGCCACCAGCCGCTCGCTCGCCTGCGCGATCTCGAACGCGTTGACCACGCCGCGCGCGGTCTCGATCAGCGCCATGAGCCGCGGCCGCCATCGACCGCCGCTGACCTCGGCCTCGACCGCCTCGAGCACGCGCTCGACGCGCCGCACGTCCTCGGCCGACGACACCTTGGGGATCATGTAGCCGTCGGGCTGGCCCGCGGCGGTGTGCTCGATGTCGGCGCGGAACAGATCGCCGGTCGGCACGTTGATCCGCACCCAGCGCTCGGTGCGCCCGAAGTCCTGGTGCTTGAGCGCCTCGACGATGGCGCGGCGCGCCTCTTCCTTGCGCGCGGCCGCGACCCCGTCCTCGAGGTCCATCACCACCACGTCGACGTCGAGCGCGGCGGCTTTCTCGATCTTGCGCCGGCTGTCGCCCGGCATGAAGAGCACGGATCGTCGAAGACGCATGTCGTGGGCTCCCCGCGAGAGAGGACGAGCGCCGCGGGCGGGGGTCGCGGCGCGCGTGCGGCGGCGCGCCTCAGGCGTGGGCCACGGGTCGCTTCTTGAGCAGCACGGTGCGCTGGAAGTCGATCACCACCGTGCCGTCCTGGTTGCGGCCGATGTGGCGGAAGCGCACCACGCCGCAGTCGGCGCGCGACTTGGAGTCGCGCTTCTCGACGATCTCGGTCTCCACGTAGAGCGTGTCGCCGTGGAACATCGGGTGCGGGTGCTTGACCGTCTCGAAGCCGAGGTTGGCGATGAGCGTGCCCTCGGTGAGGTCGGAGACGGTGACGCCCACCGCCACGCCCAGGGTCAGGATGCCGTTCACGATGCGGCGCTTGAACTCGGTCTTGCTCGCGAAGTCCTCGTTCAGGTGCAGCGGCTGGGTGTTCAGCGTGAGGCTCGAGAACAACACGTTGTCCATCTCGGTCAACGTGCGGCCGACGTTGTGCTTGAGGGTGCCGCCGAGCTCGAGATCCTCGAAGTACTTGCCAGCCATGGCGTGGGTCCCTGTGCGGAAGGAGTTGCGTTCGCGAGCGAACGCGCGAGGGTACTCCATCGTCGAAAATCGCGGCTAGGCGCTCGTTCGACGTCACCGACCGCTTCGGAGGGACGGCCTCCTGGCCGTC
>CAYMQR010000748.1:0-2258 GCA_964392195.1 uncultured bacterium
CCTCCGCCACCACGCTCGCCACCACCTGGTGGCGCTTGGCGCCGATCGCGCGTAGCACGCCGATCTCGCGGGTGCGCGCGAGCACGCCCGCGAGCATCGTGCCGACGACGCCGAACACCGCCACCACCAGCGCCACCACCTCGCTCGCCTTGGAGATCGCGAAGGTCTGGCGGATGACGTGGCGGATCTCCTCCTTGAAGACGCGCGCGGTGGTGACGAAGAGCCCGCCGTCGTCGCCGGCGACCTCGGCGAGCGCGGCGCGCACCCGGCTCGCGACCGCGTCCACGTCCTCGCCGGGCTTCACGTAGACGTGCATGCCCTCGATCGCCTCCTGGCCCCAGTACTCGAGGGTCCAGCGCCGGTCCATCATCAGCCAGCCCTGGTCGGTCGAGTAGTCGACGGCGACCGCGTGGATCTTGAACGGGTGGGGACCGGTGGGCGACGCCAGCGTGATGGTGTCCCCCGGCTTCAGGTGCTTCTTCCACGCGAGGTTCTCGCTCACCAGCACCGCCGGCTCCTTCACCAGCGCGTCGCGCGGCGTGGGGAACGGACCGTCGAGGATGCGCCGGTACTCGCTGTTCTCCATGCGGCGGAAGTAGTCGTGGGACTCGAGGCTCAGCACCTCCAGGCGCAGGTCCTCCCACGGGATGGAGAGCGAGCGGATCAGGTTGGTGCCGTCGACGCCCGGCAGCGCGTCCACCAGCGCGCGCCACCGGGGCGAGTAGGCGACGCTCTCGCGGTCGATGGTGGGCGAGCCGGCGTGCACCAGCATGTCGGCCGGGATCGCCTGCTCGATCCACTCGAGGCAGCTCTTCTCGTAGGAGTGCGTGTAGCTCGACAGCGTGACGCTGAGGCACGCCGCCAGCATCAGGGCGCCCACCGAGATCGAGCTGCGCGCGAGCTCGCGGGTGACGTTCTCCACGCCCAGGCGCGCCGAGGGTCCCACCACTCGCAGCGCGAGCTGCGCGGCCATCGGCGTGAGCACCGACACCACCGCCGGCGTGAGCGCGACGCCCGCGAGGAACACGAGGATGCCCGCGCCGAAGCCGGCGCTCAGGTGAGGGACGCGCGAGAGCCCCGCGGCGAGTCCGAAGCCGAGCGCCGAGAGGGCGAGGAGCCCACGCATCGAGCGGCGCCGCACGCCGGTCGCGTGGAGGTCGCGGCGCAGCGTCTCGACCGGCTGGAGGTGGGCGGCCTCGCGCGACGGCAGCCACGCGGCGCCGAGCGTCGCGAGGACTCCGAGCCCGAGGCCGAAGAGCGTCAGGTTGCGGCTCACGATGACCCGCGGCGCGTTGATGTTCTCGAACAGCCGCGACACCGTGGGCGCGAACTCGCCGACGATCTGGGTGGCGAGCACGCGGCCGAGCGCCACGCCGAGCGCGCTGCCCACCAGCCCGATCACCGCGGCCTCGGCCAGGAACACCCCCGCCACGCGCCCGCGCGACACGCCGACGCTGCGCAGGATGCCGATCTCGCGGCGCCGCTCGGTCACCGACACGGCGACCGCGTTGTAGATCAGGAACATCCCGATCAGCACCGCGATGCTGCCGCTCATCTGCATGCCGTAGCGGAAGCTCGAGGTCATGCGCGCGAGCTGGTCGGCGCGCTTGGACGGGGTCTCGACCCGCGCCTTGTCGCCGATCAGCGCCGCGAGCCGCGCCTTGCCCTCGTCGCGCGTGAGACCGGGCGCGAGCTCGACGTCGATGCGGTCGATGTTGGTGCCGCGCACGAAGCCGACCTGCGCCGCGTCGAGGTTGAGGATCAGCACCTGGCCGCCGAAGGCGCGTGCCTTGCCGTCGTCGGCGAGCACCGACCACACCTTGAACTCGCGCAGCCCCTCGCCGGTGCGCAGCCACATCGTCGAGCCGACGTCGAGCCCCTGGTCGCGGGCGAGCGTCTCGCTGATCAGCACCGCGCCGGGCGTGTTCACGAACGAGATCGCGTCGCCGAACACGTCCGGGCCCTTGGCGGTCTTGAAGGGCAGGAAGTCGAGGTCGCCGAAGAAGTCGACGCCCAGCACCAGCACCCGCAGCCCGGGCTTGCCGCCGTTGCCCTTCAGGTAGCTGGTCTGCTCGATGCGGCCGGCGAAGTGCCTGGCGACCTCGCGGCGCGCGTCGAGGGTCTCGAGCAGCGACATGTCGATGCCGGATTCGTCGCCGACGATCTCGAGGTCGGCCTTGCCGGCGGCGCGGTCGGAGAGCTGATCGAAGGCGTCGAGCACCGACTCGTTGGTCGCGCGCATCCCGATCACCAGCGCC
>CAYMQR010000749.1:0-2258 GCA_964392195.1 uncultured bacterium
GCTACGAGATCCCGATGGGCCTCGCGATCATCGGCATCGTGATGACCTACGGCACTCTCGAGATGAACAAGATCGTCGAGCTGCAGGGCGAGTACTTCAAGCTCGGCGGGCTGGCGATCCTGCCCAAGTGGGGGATCTTCTACCAGCCGCTCGGCTTCATCCTGCTCTTCACCGCGCTCGTCGCCGAGACCAAGCGGACCCCGTTCGACCTGCCCGAAGGCGAGAGCGAGATCGTCGCCGGCTTCCACGTCGAGTACTCGGGCATGAAGTGGGGCATGTTCTTCCTCGGCGAGTTCGCGTCGATCGTGGTGGTGTCCGCGCTGATCGCGACCCTCTACCTCGGCGGCTGGCAGATCCCGTACGTGGACCTGATGGCGCTGCCGGCGCTGCCGCGGGTGCTGCTCGGTGTCGTCTCGTTCTTCGGCAAGGTGATCGTGCTGTGCTGGCTCCAGTTGCTGATCCGATGGACGCTGCCGCGCTTCCGTTACGACCAGCTCATGGACCTCGGCTGGAAGCGCCTCATGCCGCTCGCGATCGCCAACCTGCCGCTCACCGCCGCGTGGATCTGGATGCTCGGCGGGATGAAGAGCTGATCCGCCACCCCGATCGACCGTCTCGATCCGACCCGACGAACCGCCGATGAGCGCTCAGATCGCCTTCTACGTCCTGGCCCTGGGAGCGGTGGTCTCGGCTCTCGGGGTGGTGCTGGTCCGCAACCCGATCACGAGCGCGCTCAACCTCGTGTTGAGCCTGTGCTTCGTCGCCGGGCTCTACGCGTTGCTGGAGGCGCACTTCGTCGCCGCGGTCCAGGTCACGGTGTACGCGGGCGCCATCATGGTGCTCTTCACCTTCGTGATCATGCTGCTCGATCTCGGCACGGTTCCGGCGCGTCCGGGCCCGCCCGCGGGCATCCCCAAGGCGACCATCATGGGCGCCCTCGGCGCGGCGTTCGTCGGCCTCGTCCTTCACGCCGTGCGCGGCGACATCCGCGCGCCGGCCACCGCCGGTCTGGCCCCGGACCGGGTCGCCGAGCTGGGAGGCAACTCGCGGCTCGTGGGCGAGCTCCTCTTCGGGCCGTACCTGCTGCCTTTCGAGGTCGCCGGTGTGCTGCTGGTGGTGGCGCTCGTCGGCACGGTCGTGATGGCGAAGCGCGACGTACCCGCAAAGGGCGCGGCGCGGAGGACCCCGTGATCCCGCTCGCGCACTACATCGGGCTCAGCGCGGTGCTGTTCGCGATCGGCGCGGCCGGCGTGCTGGTTCGCCGCAACGCGCTGATCGTGTTCATGAGCGTCGAACTGATGCTCAACGCCTCTCACCTCGCGCTGGTGGCGTTCTCGCGCTACCGCGAGGCGCTCGACGGCCAGGTGCTGGTGTTCTTCGGCATGACCGTCGCCGCCGCCGAGGTGGCGGTCGGGCTCGCGATCATCATCGCGGTGTTCCGCTCCCGCAAGACGGTCAACATCGACGAGCTCAGGAGCCTGAACGGATGAGCGCCGGCGCCGTGGAAGCCTTGGGTGCGGTGGAGCACCTTCCCGCGGCATTCGCCGCGGTCCCCCTGATCCCGCTCCTGCCGCTCTTCGGCGCGGCGATGAACGGCATCCTCGGCCGCTCGTTCCCCAGGTCGGTCGTCTCGCTGATCGGCTGCGGCACGCTCGGCCTGTCGTTCGCGCTCACGGTGTGGGCGTTCCTCTCGCTCCCCGCGGGCGCCGAGCCTCACGTGCTCACGCTCTTCCCGTGGATCCACACCGGCAACTTCCACGTCGACGCCGCGCTCCAGATCGACCAGCTCTCGCTGACCCTCATGCTGGTCGTGACCGGCGTCGGCTTCCTGATCCACGTCTACTCGACCGGCTACATGCACGACGACCCGGGTTACGCGCGCTACTTCGCGTACCTGAACCTGTTCGTGTTCGCGATGTCGATGCTGGTGCTCGGCTCCTCGCTGCCGCTCATGTTCCTGGGCTGGGAAGGCGTCGGGCTGTGCTCGTACCTGCTGATCGGCTTCTGGTACGAGGATCCGGCCAAGGCGAGCGCGGGCAAGAAGGCGTTCATCGTCAACCGCATCGGTGACGCGGGCTTCATCCTCGGCGTGCTGTGGCTGTTCACGACCACCGGCCACGTGGACTTCGAGGGCATCCGCGCCGCGATCCAGGCCAACCCGGGCGTCGTGGCCGGCGTCGCCAACTGGATCGGGCTCTTGCTCTTCGTCGGCGCTTGCGGGAAGAGCGCGCAGCTTCCGCTCTACGTGTGGCTGCCCG
>CAYMQR010000750.1:0-2248 GCA_964392195.1 uncultured bacterium
CAGCGCGAGGCGCTCTCGTCCTTCGTGAGCAGGCCCTCGGCGGTGACGACCAGGTCGTAGCCGCCGCAGAAGCCCTTGCCGTTGCCGGAGAGGGCGATGACGTGGACCTCGGGGTCGAGGTTGGCGCGCTCGACCGCCTGGCTGAGCTCGCGCGGCACCTCGAAGGTGATGCCGTTACCGCGCTCGGGGCGGTTCAGCGTGATGCGCGCGATGCGCCCGGTGCGCGCGTAGAGCAGGGTCTCGAACGGGCTGGTGGGCTCGGTGGCCATGGGTGTTCCTCCTCCGTCGTGTCGTCGGGATGGGCTATCGTCGAGTTTCCCTCATGAGCGCGCTCGCCGTCCGCACCTTCCTGACGCTCTTCGTGGTGCTCAACCCGGTCGGGTTGGCGCCGGTGTTCGTGGGGCTCGCGGGCTCGCGGCCGGAGCGGGAGCGCGAGCGCATCGCCCGCAAGGCGGTGATGGTGGCGGGTGGCGTGCTGCTGTCGTTCTGGCTCGGCGGCGCCTGGCTGCTCGGCCAGCTCGGCATCACCCTCGACGCCTTCCGGGTGGCCGGCGGGCTGCTGCTCTTCCGCATCGCGGTCGGCATGCTCTTCGCCAAGGAGGAGCGCCGCACCGAGGAGGAGGCGGAGGAGGCGCGGCTGCGCACCGACATCGCGGTCTTCCCGCTCGGGATCCCGCTCATCGCCGGTCCGGGGGCGGTGGCGAGCGTGATGATCCTCGCGGGCGAGGCGAGCCGGGTAGCGGGCGGCGGGGTGATCGTGCCGCTCTCGCTGGCGCTGGTGCTCGTGCTCAACTACGTGAGCTTGCGGGTGTCGGGGTGGGTGACGTCGCTCATGGGGAAGACGGGCGTGAACGTCATCACCCGCGTCCTGGGGCTCCTGCTCGCGTCGCTGGCGGTGCAATACGTCGCTGACGGCGCGCGCCCGCTGCTACGCGCCGGCTGAGCGCGACGACCGGAAAGGAAAGGTCTCGGATGAACGAGCACGTTCGCGAGCGACTGCAGGACGGCGACGAGGGCGAGACCGTGGTCCAGCCGTCGGTGGGCGGGATCCTGAGCCCCTACACCCCGACGATCTATCTCCACGGCGAGCTCAACGCGGTGGTGGCGCGGCAGTTCGTGGAGGCGGTAGAGGTGCTGACCTACGAGCGCAAGGTCAGCGCGGCGGTGGTCGACATCGCCACCGACGGCGGCGACTACTTCGCGGTGAGCGTGATCCTGAGCGCCATGGCGGGCAGCGCGATCGCGTTCTCCACCTACGCCTCCGGCCAGGCGTATTCGGCGGGTGCCCTGGTGCTGAGCGCCGGCAAGCGCGGCGCGCGCTTCATCAGCCCGTACGGCGCCGCGATGATCCACGGCATGCTGATCGCGGTCTCGCCGCAAGGCGTGGAGGACGCCGCCGGGCAGGCGCGCTTCGACGAGCGCCTCAACGAGTCGATGATGTCGACCTTCGCGAAGAACTGCGGGATGACCCGCGCCGAGCTCGTCGAGCGCATCGCCAAGACCGGCGGGCGCTGCCTGTGGCTCACCCCCGAGGACGCGCTCGCGATCCAGCTCGTCGACCACATCGGCATCCCGCACGTCACCAGCGAGACCCAGTTCGGCGTCGCGGGCGTGGAAGTCTGACATCGGGGCGGCCCGGTAGGCCGTTTCGGGGCCCTGGATGCCCGGAAATGGGCTATTTCGGGGCGTTCACGAGAGCGATGGAAAGCGGTTTGTAACCAAATTTCATGGCGTAATGTGATGATTTCGAATGGCGAGATGTGATCGAATCCACTGGCGAGTTGTGTAGATTCGATCAGCCCGGCGCGAGGCCGCGCGAGCGCCGGACCGCCACGATCGCCTCGTCGAGGCGCTGCAGGTAGCGCGAGCGGTCGCGGGCGGCCATGGGCGGCGGGCCGCCGCTCGCCGCGCCCATGTCGCGCAGCTCGTTCATGAGCTCGCGCATGGCGAGCTTCTCGCCGATGGTGTCGCGCGAGAACGGCTCGCCGCGCGGGTCGAGCACCCGCGCGCCCCTCTCGAGCGCGCGCGCCGCGAGCGGGATGTCGGCGGTGACGACGACGTCGTCCTGACCGGCGTGCTCGGCGATCCAGTGATCGGCCTCGTCCGGCCCAGCCTTCACGCGGACGGGCACGATCCGCGCGTCCGAAGGCACGAAGATCGGCCGGTTGGACACCACGTAGACGGTGAGCTGGTGGCGCTTCGCGACCCGGTAGGTCTCGTCCTTCACCGGGCAGCCGTCACCGTCGAG
>CAYMQR010000751.1:0-2245 GCA_964392195.1 uncultured bacterium
TAGAGGCAGCGGATGACGGCCTGGTGCGCGATCACCAGCACCGGCTCGCGGTGGCGCTCGATCTCGGTGAGGACCGGATCCAGGCGGCGGATCACGTCCTCGTACGACTCGCCGCGCGGGTAGCGGTAGCGCAGCTTGTCGGCGCGGCGCGCCGCGAACTCGTCGGGCATGTGCTCCTGGATCTCGGCGTAGGTCATGCCGTCGCAGATCCCGGCGTCGATCTCGTCGAGCGACTTGATGGGCAGGAACGAGCGCCGGACCTCCCACGCGGTCTCGATGCCGCGCTTGAGCGTGCTCGTCCACACGTGCAGCACGGGCGGCCCGTCGTTGGCCACGAAGTCGCGCAGGCGGTACGCGAACGCCCGGCCGCGCTCGCTGAGCGAGGAGTCGCCGCCGATCACGCCGCGCAGGTTGTCCTGGCTCTCGCCGTGCCGGGTGAGCCAGATCCGCCGCGGCACGGTGTGCAGGTTCACCAGGAACTGCACGATCCGCCCCGGCACGTAGCCCTCGATGCGGTTCACGACGATCTTGCGCCCCGCGTTGATCATCTTCACGTAGCTCGACTCGTCCGACTGGATCGGCTCGTAGGCGCGCTCGTAGTTGGCGATGCGGCGGCGGAAGTCGGCGGCGGCCTCGTCGGGAGTGAGCTCCTGGTAGTCGGGCGAGGTGATCTTGGTCTCGCGGATGTTGGCCTCGATCATCGCGGGGTCGTCGCAGATGAGCTCGAGGAAGAGCACCGAGACGCCGGCCTTCTCGCAGCGCTGGCGCACCCGGGTGCGGCGCTCGATGGTCGAGTTGGTGGCGTCGAAGATGCCGATCTGACCGCCGGTGCCGAGCCACGCGATCATGTCGTCGAGGGCGTGGCTGGCGAGCTGGAAGCGGATACCGTCGGCCTCGCGATTGTCGGGGTCGAAGAACTCGGCCGGCATGCTCACGCCGACCCGCTCGCGCCGGTAGTTGCCGACGTTGAACTCCTGCGCGCGGTAGCCGAGCCAGCCCAGGTAGCGGGCGAGCTTGCGTGCCGTGTAGGTCTTGCCGCGCGCCGGTAGTCCCACCATCACCACCGCGATGCGCGCGTCGATGGGCGGCGCGACCGACACGCTCTCGCTCATGGCTCGCCTCCCGCGGTGCGCCGTGCCAGCCAGTCGGCGACCGCGCGCCCGGTGCCGAACGGCCACGGCTCGAGGCGCTCGGGCGGCACCCGCCTGACGGCGGCGATCTCGTGGGAGGGCAGCACGGTGCCGGTGGCGCGCACGTGGTAGGCGACGATCAGCTCGTTTCGCGCCGCGAAGCCGTAGACGCCGATCAGCGAGACGATCTCGCCGCTCAGGCCGAGCTCTTCGGTGACCTCGCGGAGCACGCCGTCCTCGGGATCCTCGCCGCGCTCCAGGAACCCCGACACCAGCCCCAGCCACGACTCGGGCCAGCCCTGGTTCCGCACCAGCAGCACGTCGCCCTGGTGCTCGACGAGCGCCGCGACCACCGGGGTCGGGTTCTCGTAGTGGATGAAACCGCAGCCGTCGCCGCTGCAGCTGAGCCGCTCGCGCTCGCCGTCGTGGCGCGGCGCGAGCGCCGAGCCGCAGCGCGGACAGAAGCGGTGGGTGGAGCGATCGGCCATGGCGGCCGCCCTCGGGCGGGCGAGGTTCCGGCGGGGTCCCTGCGAGGCACCGCCGATCCTTATCCACCCGCGCGCCCCCGGCAACCGGAAGGGTCCGTAACGCAGGGCGCGGCGCCGAGACCGACCGGGTATGTTGCGCGCGTTCCGCTCGCACGCAGCCGCGAGGACTTCGCCATGGCGCTCTTCCATCACCCCGACAAGCTCCGCATCCCCCGGCCCGAGGAGGCGCTCCCCGGGCGCGCCGAGCGCATGCCGGTGGCGCCCCGGCACGTGGTGCTCGGCTCGCCGATGGACGGGCCGTTCCCGGGCGGGCTCGAGGTCGCGATGTTCGGGATGGGCTGCTTCTGGGGCGCCGAGAAGAAGTTCTGGCAGGTGCCGGGCGTGTACTCGACGGCGGTCGGCTACGCGGCGGGCTCGACGCCCAACCCGAGCTACCGCGAGGTCTGCACCGGCCACACCGGCCACAACGAGGTGGTGCGCGTGGTCTTCGACCCCGCCAGGACCAGCTACGCCGAGCTGCTCAGGGTGTTCTGGGAGAACCACGACCCGACCCAGGGCATGCGCCAGGGGAACGACGTCGGCACCCAGTACCGCTCCGGGATCTACGTCCACTCGCCCGCGCAGCGC
>CAYMQR010000752.1:0-2224 GCA_964392195.1 uncultured bacterium
CCGGCCGCGCCTTCGGTCTGCTCGACGGCGCGGAGCAGATCGAGCGCCGCGCCCTCGGGCTCGCCGCTGAACACCAGCACCATCGGCACGCGCAGCCAGCCGCGCCGGAGCACCATGCGGCGCAGCGCGTCGAGGGTCGCCGCGTCGGCGAAGTCGACCGCCTCGAAGACCAGCGCCACGGTGCCGTTCGCCTCCGCGGCGAGCTGCTGGAACGACGACAGGATCCACTCGTTGAGGCGCGGCTCGCGGCGCTCGCCGAGGAGCTGCGAGCGCGGGCTCGGGTGCGCGCCGCGCCGCACCGGCTCGTCGAGCGTCCCCTCCCAGCCGAGCCAGCGCGCCAGCTCCTCGCGCGCCTCGAGCAGCGGCCCGAGCGGCTGCTCGTGGAGGTCGCAGCGCACCGCCACTACCACCAGCGGGTAGTCCTCGGGCGGGCTGCCAGCGCTCGCCGCCACCACCGCCGTGTTGCGTCCTTCGAGGGCTCGCTTCCAGGCGCGATCCATGGCTCACCTCGCGAGGCGGGAGATGCGGGTTCGGTGCGTGTTTCCGGGCCGGGTCCGAGAGGCTATCCGCGACGCGCGGCGAACCAAACCGAGCGCCGCGGCGAGCCGCCCGGAGCACCCGGAGGGCCCCTCCGCGCCGTCTTGCCACGGTGCGTCATGACGCCTACGTTTCGGAATTCCAGCGGACCGCGGACACGAGTGCCTACGCTCGCACGCCGGCCGTCAGGAGGGGCGAGACGATCATGGCGAAGACCAACGGCAAGAAGGACGGCAACCGGGTGGCGATCGTGGCGGGGCTGCGCACCCCGTTCGTTCGCCAGGCGACCCACTACCGCAACATGTCGGCGCTCGACCTCGGACGCGACGTGGTCGCCGAGCTGCTCGCGCGCACCTCGTTCCCGGCCAAGGAGATCCAGCAGCTCGTCTACGGGCAGGTGGTGCCGTCGGTGTCGGCGCCCAACATCGCCCGCGAGATCGTGCTCGGCACCGGGATGCCGCGCGACATCGAGGCGTACAGCGTCTCGCGCGCGTGCGCCACGAGCTACCAGTCGACGGTCAACATCACCGAGTCGATCCTCGCCGGCGTGATCGACTGCGGCGTCTCGGGCGGCGCCGACTCGAGCTCGGACGTGCCCATCACGATCTCCAGGAAGCTCACCGAGGCGCTGCTCGCGGCGAGCAAGGCCAAGACCGTGGGCGCCCGCCTCAAGGCGTTCAAGGGCATCCGCCCCAAGGACCTGGTGCCGGTGCCGCCGTCGCCCACCGAGCCCTCGACCGGCCTCACCATGGGCGAGAGCGCCGAGAAGATGGCGCGTGAGAACGGCATCAGCCGCGAGGCGCAGGACGAGTTCGCGCACAGGAGCCACAGCCTCGCCGCCAAGGCGTGGGCCGAGGGCAAGTTCGCGGACGAGGTCATGCACGTGATGGTGCCGCCCAAGTACACGGTGGCGGTGACCGAGGACAACAACGTCCGCAAGGACTCGACGATCGAGTCGTACGCCAAGCTCAAGCCGGTCTTCGACCGCAAGAACGGCACCATCACCGCCGCCAACAGCTCGCCGCTCACCGACGGCGCGAGCGCGCTTCTGCTGATGCGCGCCGACAAGGCCAAGGCGCTCGGCTACGAGCCGCTCGGCTACATCCGCTCGTGGGCGTTCGCGGCGCTCGATCCCGCGGGCCAGATGCTGATGGGCCCGTCCTACGCGACACCCAAGGCGCTCGACCGCGCCGGGGTGACGCTCGCCGACATGGACCTCGTCGACATGCACGAGGCGTTCGCGGCGCAGATCCTCTCCAACACCCAGGCGTTCGAGAGCGATGCGTGGGCCGAGAAGAACCTCGGCCGAAGCGGAAAGATCGGCATGATCGACTGGGACAAGTTCAACGTGCTGGGCGGCTCGCTCTCGATCGGTCACCCGTTCGCGGCGACCGGCGTGCGCCAGATCACCCAGACGCTGCGCGAGCTCAAGCGGCGCGGCGGCGAGCTGGCGCTGTGCGCCGCGTGCGCGGCCGGCGGTCTGGGCGCCGCGATCGTGCTCGAAGCGGCGTGAGGTAGGCGGGCGCGGTGTGAGCGAAACCGAGTCGACCTTGGGCTACCGGCGCAGTCGAAAAGGCCCTCGCCGGCGGCGAGGCGGCGAGTGAAACGAGCCGGCTTGGGGGTGGGGCCCCGCCGAGACCGCGCTCTTGGCGGGGCGGGGGGCTTGAAAAGCCCCCCGAAGAAAACA
>CAYMQR010000753.1:0-2217 GCA_964392195.1 uncultured bacterium
CGACCCCGGATCGGCTGACCGCGCGGCTGTTCCAGCCCCCCGCCCGCGCATGGAGGCGCCCGCTTCGTCGGGCGCAAGAGATCGAGCGGCTTCCCGCCGACGGAGCGGCGGGCTCCAGGCGCTTCGCACGAGGCGCCTTGGCTTCAGCGGCGAGCGAACCGATCGATCGCTGGCGGCCGGCGGAGCGGCCGCGCACCAGTTGCTGCGCGTGTGGTTCGGAGGGGCGCGCGCCGCGCGTCTCTGGCGCGGCCAGCGAGGCGTCGATTCAGCGCGTGTAGTGGAGGTCCCAGCCGGTCGGCTGGGGTGGCTTCGGGCGCGGCTGGGCGCGCTCGGTGGCGGGCTCGTCGGGGTCGCGGACGGAGATCCACGGGCCGAAGCCCTCGTCGCCGACCGGCGGCTCCTGGGTGGTCTTGCAGCGCGTGGTGCGTGTCCACCACGACTCGCCCACGGCGTACGGCCACTCGACGCCGAACTTCGCCATCTTCTGCGGCGTGAGCTTGAGCCCGGTGCCGGCGAAGAAGAGGTCGATGGTGGCCTCCTCGCCGGCGGCGACGGTGGTCTCCGCCACCGGCTGGTCGCCGCGCTTCACCTCCACCAGCCGCAGGTCGACGCCGAGCGCGTCGCGCAGCCGCACCCCCGCCGGGTTGAAGTGCACCGGCTCGCCGCTCTGGTTGCGGAACGTGAAGCCGAGGTGGAAGCGCGCGCCCGCGCCCCACGGGTTGGTCGACTGGGTCATGCCCTGGGTGCCGAACGCCACCGCGCCCGCGCCGCCGGGCGCGTCGTCGAGGAGCGGATACCGCGCCGAGCAGCTCAGGTCGCCGGCGTCGGCACCGATCACCGGCGTGGGGATCTGCGAGTCGCCGAGGCAGCCGGCGGCGGAGCCGCCGAGCACGAGCACGCCGAGCGCCACGGCGCGGCGCACGGGAAGCGGGAGGGAAAGGCGAGCGGTCGGCATGTCGGCGTCTCCTGGGTGCGGTCGTCCGTCACCGGACGTCAATGCGTATCCCACCATTCCTGCCACGCCGTCGAGGTCTCGCCCGCGTCCTCCTTGGCGAGCGCGGCGAGGGCGGTGTGCGCCGCGGCGCGCACCCGCGGGTCGCCGTCGTCGAGGGCGCGGATCAGGTGCGGCATCGCGCTGCGCTGCCCGAGGCGCCCGAGCGCGCGCGCGATCTCGGCGCGCGCGCCGGCGTCCGGCTCGCGGAACAGCGCCTTGACGAGCGCGTCGAGGGCGTCGGGGTGGGCGAGCTCGCCGAGCGCGAACGCGGCGTTGGCGCGCACCCGCGAGCTGTCCGAGGCCATCGCCTCCTGGAGCTTGCGCTCGACCACCGGTCCACCGAACTCGACCAGGACGGCCGCGGCGGCGCGCGCCACCACCGAGTCGTCGTCGGCGAACAGCGTGGGCAGGAGCGTGGTGGTGCGCGCGTCGCGGGTGCGGTCGAGCACCCAGATCACCCGCAGCTTGGTGTCGGTGTTGCCCGCGCGCAGGCCGTACAGGATGGGATCCTCGCCGGCGGGCGCCCGCACCGCGGCGAGCACGTTGGCGACCACCCGGTCCGGGCCGGTGGCGCGCGCGTTACGGCCGCGATCGATCGTGCCACCCGGGCCGGCCGCCGGCGGCGGCGCGGAGGCGGAGCCGGCCGCGCCGGACGACGAGCGCTCGACGATCCGCGAGATCGCCTGCATGGCGCGCGTGCGGAACGCGCCGCCGCGCCCGACCAGGTGCATCAGATCGACGATCACGTCGTCGCGCGCCACCGCGCCCAGCACCCGGATCGCGTGCTCCGCGATCGGCTCGGGAGTGTCGGCGTCGCGCGCCAGCTCGACGAGCGCGGGCGTCACCTCGTGCGCCTGGAACACCTCGGTGGCGCGGAACGCGGCCTCGCGGACCTCGGCGTCGCGCTGGCGCGACAGGCAGCCCGCGAGGCCTCGCTCGAGCTGCGCGCGGCGCGCGCTGCCGTCGTCGGGGATCGCGCCCGGGTGGCGGATCAGCCGCTCGAGCGCCACTCGCCGCACCGCGTCCGAGCGGTCGCCGAGCGCGGCGACGGCGAGGTCGATCATCGCCACCCGCCCGGCGGCGTCGAGGCGCCCCACCTCCAGCAGCCCGAGGCCGCGCTCGAGGGCGGCGCCGCGGACCTCGGGGCGCGGCGAGGCCAGCTCCTCGCGCACGCTGACGAGCGGGTCGCGCAGCCACCACGCCGCCCCGCCCGCCAGCCCGGC
>CAYMQR010000754.1:0-2215 GCA_964392195.1 uncultured bacterium
GTCCAGTCCGGGATGATGGTCCCGAGCGGACAGCCGGTGTGGCAGAAGGGCACGCCGCAATCCATGCAGCGTGCGGCCTGCGTCTGCACCTTCTCGGCGCCGAACTTCTCGGGGATCTCGCGCCAGTCGCGCACACGCAGCTCGACCGGCCGCTTGGGCGGCAGCTCGCGCGTGAATTCCTTGAATCCGGTCGGCTTACCCACGATCACTCCTGACGGACGGGCGGGCTCGCGCCCGCCCCTACGAGTCCTTCACCGGGCGAGCGCCGGACGAAACCCGCGCGCCGCCCCGTGGCGCTTCACGCCGAGGGAACCACCGCGTAGGGCGCCGACGCCATCGCCGGCACCGCCGACTGCTCCGCGAGCGCCTTCTCCATCTCCATCTTCTGGAGCGCGCGGCGGTAGTCGACCGGCATCACCTTCACGAACTTGCCGATCGCGTCGTGCCAGTGGTCGAGGACCCACTTGGCGCGCACCGAGCCGGTGTAGCGGTAGTGATTCTCGACCAGCCGCTTCACCGTCGACAGATCGGAAGCGTCGAGCGCCTCGGGCTCGACCATCTCCTGGTTGCAGCGCAGCTCCCAGAAGTCACGCGCGTCGTCGAGGACGTACGCGATGCCGCCGCTCATGCCCGCCGCGAAGTTGCGCCCGGTGTGGCCGAGCACCACCACGCGCCCGCCGGTCATGTACTCGCAGCCGTGGTCGCCGACTCCCTCGACCACCGCGTGGGCGCCGCTGTTGCGGACGCAGAAGCGCTCGCCCGCCACGCCGCGGATGTAGGCCTCACCGCTGGTGGCGCCGTAGAGCGCGACGTTGCCGCAGATGATGTTGTCCTCGGCGGCGAACTTGGCGCGCCGCGACGGGTAGAGGACGAGCTTGGCGCCCGAGAGCCCCTTGCCGAAGTAGTCGTTGGTGTCGCCCTCGATCACCGCCGTGACACCGCGCGCGCCGAACGCCATGAAGCTCTGGCCGCCGGAGCCCTCGCAGCGCAGCGTGATGGTGTCGTCGGGCAGCCCGTCCGCGCCGTGGCGGCGGGTGATCTCGCTCGAAAGGATGGTGCCGAGCGTGCGCTGCACGTTGCGGATCGTGAGCGGGATCTCGACCTCGTCCTTGCGCTCGAGGGCGGGCTCGGCGAGGTCGATGAGCTTCCAGTCGGTGGCGTTCCCGATGCCGTGGTCCTGCTGCATCGTGCTGCGGATGTCGACGCCCACCCGCGGCTCGGGGCGATGGAGGATCGCGCTCAGGTCGAGGTGCTTGGCCTTCCAGTGGTCGATGTCGTCGCGGACCTTGAGCTTGTCGACCCGCCCCACCATCTCCTCGACGGTGCGGAAGCCGAGGCTCGCCATGATCCGGCGCAGCTCCTCGGCGACGAAGTGGAAGAAGTTCACGACGTAGTCGGGCTTGCCTGCGAACTTCTTGCGCAGCTCGGGGTCCTGCGTCGCCACGCCGACCGGGCAGGTGTTGAGGTGGCACTTGCGCATCATGATGCAGCCGACCGTGACGAGCGGGGCGGTGGAGAACCCGAACTCCTCGGCACCGAGCAGCGCGGCGATCGCCACGTCACGGCCGGTGAGCAGCTTGCCATCGGTCTCGACGCGGATGCGGCTGCGCAGGTCGTTGCGCACCAGGGTCTGCTGGGTCTCGGCGAGGCCGAGCTCCCACGGCAGGCCGGCGTGCTTGATCGAGCTCTGCGGCGAGGCGCCGGTGCCGCCGGTGTCGCCGCTGATGAGGACGACGTCGGCCTTGCCCTTCGACACGCCTGCCGCGACCGTGCCGACACCCACCGCCGACACCAGCTTCACGCTCACGCGCGCGTAGTGGTTGGCGTTCTTGAGGTCGTGGATGAGCTGCGCCAGGTCCTCGATCGAGTAGATGTCGTGGTGCGGCGGGGGCGAGATCAGGCCCACCCACGGTGTGGAGTGCCGGGTCTTGGCGATCCACGGGTAGACCTTCTCACCGGGGAGCTGGCCGCCCTCACCGGGCTTGGCGCCCTGCGCCATCTTGATCTGCAGCTCGTCCGAGTTGACCAGGTACTCGCTGGTCACGCCGAAGCGCGCGCTCGCGACCTGCTTGATCGCGCTGCGGCGCAGGTCGCCGTTGGGGTCGCGCACGAAGCGGTCGGGGTCCTCGCCGCCCTCGCCGGTGTTCGACTTGCCGCCGATCCGGTTCATGGCGATCGCGAGGGTCTCGTGCGCCTCCTTGCTGATCGAGCCGTA
>CAYMQR010000755.1:0-2207 GCA_964392195.1 uncultured bacterium
CCTCGGGTGCATCCCGACGCGGCCCGCGCGCGCAGGGCGCCCTCCCCTCCTCGGTTCACCCCTGAAAATTCGGTCGAATTTCGCGATTTTCGTCGCGCGCCGCGTCATCGAGCCGGCGGTATGAACATTGCTCAAGGGGCTCTCGCATGGTTATCGTTTCGGGAGGAACTCGATGGCGCCCCCTCGCGGCACCACCCTGGCGCAGAGTGTGGAAGCCGACTCCAGTCGCCGCAACGTGACTCCGGCCCGCCCCAGCCAAGCGGCCGTTCGCCAGCTGCCCAATCCGGCGGCGGTGACCCAGAGCCGCATGCGGACGCTGGTGGCCGACGAGGACGCCACGTCGCGAGCGCTCCTGGAGCAGGTGCTCGGCTCGCGCGGCCACGACGTCACCGCCTGCGCGGACGCGGATACCGCGTGGACGCTCTGCCAGGCCGATCCTCCGGCGCTGCTGCTGGTCAGCTCGGCCCTCCTCGAGACCCACGGCGTACCGCTCACCCGCCGCATCCGCGCCATCCCGGGCGGTGATCGCACCATCATCCTCGCGCTCACCGCCTCCGACCAGCCGCACGCGTTGCAGGGCCTGCTCCAGGCGGGCTGCAACGACTACCTGATGCGCCCGCTCGACGAGGCGCTGCTGAAGGTACGACTCGCGATCGCCGAGCTCGGCGTGCGCCAGGAGACCCGCGCCAAGCACACCGTGGAATCGGCGCGGCGGCTCTCGTTCGCCGTCGACCAGAGCCCGGCCGCGGTCATCATCGCCGACCCCAAGGGCAACATCGACTACGTGAACCCGAAGTTCACCCAGCTCACCGGCTTCTCGCACGCCGAGATCCTGGGCTCGCGGCTGCTCGAGCTCTCCGACCTCACCCTCGAGGAGAAGGCCAAGTTCTGGGAGACCATCGACCGCGGCCTCGAGTGGCGCGGCGAGTTCCGCTACAAGCGGCGCAACGGCGACCACTACTGGGCGTCGGCGTCGATCTCTCCGGCGCGCGGCACCAACGGCAAGACCGCGTACCTGGTGGAGGTCCACGAGGACATCACCGAGAGGAAGCGCGTCGAGGACGCGCTGCGCGCCGGCGACGAGCGCTACCGCGCGCTCGCCGACAACGCCTACGACTTGATCTGCGAGATCTCCGTCGACGGGCGCTTCCTCTACGTCAGCCGCAACTACCGCGAGGTGCTGGGCTACGAGACCGACGACCTCGTCGGCCGCGAGATCTTCGCGCTCATCCACCCCGAGGACCGCCCGCGCGTGATGGAGAGCTTCGTGCGCGCGGTGCAGAGCGAGGCACCGGGCGGCCCGCGCGGCGGCCAGCTGGTGTTCCGCTACCGCCACAAGAACGGCCAGTACCGGTGGTTCGAGTCGGTGGGACGCGCCTACCGCAGCGCCGACCGCGAGTCGCGCCGCCTGGTGGTCGCCCGCGACATCACCGAGCGCAAGCGCGCCGAGGACCAGCAGCGCGAGCTGACCGAGCGGCTCCAGACCGCCAACACGCGGCTCGAGACCATGACGCTCGTGGACCCGCTCACCGAGCTCCTCAACCGGCGCGGCCTGCAGCAGGTGCTGACCCGCGAGATCGACGTGGCGCGGCGGGCCTCCACCGAGCTCTTCGTGCTGTTCGTCGACCTCGACGACTTCAAGGGCATCAACGACAAGCTCGGCTACGCGGTCGGCGACGTGGTGCTCAAGGAGGTGGCGCGCAAGCTGCGTGCCTCGATGCGCGGCACCGACCACGTGGCGCGGATCGGCGGCGACGAGTTCATGGTGCTGCTGCCGCGCAGCCGCACCGCCGAGGCGATCCGCGTGGCCGAGCGCGCGCGCATCGCGGTGTCGGGATCGCCGGTCTTCCTGTCCTCCGGGACGGTGACCGTGACCGCGAGCCTCGGGCTGGCGCGCGTTGCCCACGACACGCCGTCGATCGACGAGCTCCTGTCGCAAACCCACGTGCTGCTGCGGCAGTCGAAGCTCGGCGGCAAGAACCGGCTCTCGTACGACGTGGGCGTGAGCGACGTCGAGCCCGGCGCCTCGACCCCGCAGGGCGACCTGATCGACCTGCTGCGCCGCGGCGAGGGCCTGAAGACCGTGTTCCACGCGATCTACCGCCTCGCCGACGAGGTGATCGTGGGCCACGAGTGCCTGACGCGCTCGACGATCCCGGCGTTCGAGCGGCCCGACCACTTCTTCCGCATCAGCCAGGAAGCCAACA
>CAYMQR010000756.1:0-2198 GCA_964392195.1 uncultured bacterium
GGTCTACCGCGCCGAGGCCGAGTGGCTCGCCGCCAACTACGGCGACGCCTTCGACGACCTGCGCGCCGCCATCGGCGCAGCCGAGAAGGCGGGCGCCGATCGCCAGGTGTTCATGGCGAAGAACCTGAACGCGCTGGTGAAGTGGAGCCTGAACGACTTCGACGCCGCCCTCGACGAGGCCAACCGCGCGCTCGCGATCGCCGAGAAGCTCGGCGAGAAGGCCGACGTGTCCGCGGTGCGGAACAACCTCGGCATCATCCACCGCGACGCCGGGCGCCCCACGCAGGCGCTCGAGGAGCTCGGCGAGGCGATGCGCGTCGACCGCGCGATCGGCTCGCGGTGGGGCGAGGGCTACGACCTGCGCAACATCGGCATGACGTACCTCGAGATGGAGCGCCTCGACGCCGCGCAGGAGACGCTCGCCAAGGCGGTCGAGGTGAGCCGCTCGATCGGCGACCGCGTCAACGAGGCGAAGGCGCTCGTGAGCCTGGGCGACGCCCAGCTCGCGCTGCGCCAGACCAGCCTCGCCGAGAAGACCTTCACCGACACCGCCGCCCTCGCCCGCGAGCTCGGCGTCCGCGAGGTGGAGTGGCGCGCGCTGTGGGGCCAGGGACGCGCGGCGCGCGACGAGGGCCGACTCGATGACGCGCGGACCTCGCTGGAGGCCGCCGTCGACCTGGTCGAGAGCATGCGCGCCTCACTCAAGATCGAGGAGATGCGCAACGGCTTCATCACCAACAAGGTCGACCTCTACGAGGACCTGATCCGGCTGCTCCTCGACCGCGGCGAGACCGCGCGCGCGTTCGACGTCGCGGAGCGCTCACGGGCGCGCGGCTTCATCGACCTCCTCGGCAACCAGAAGCTCACTCCCGCGAAGGCCGCGAGCCGCGAGCTCCTCGACCAGGTGCGCGCCCTCGACGTCCGCACCGAGGCGCTGCGCAGCCAGCCCGCCGGCGGCGATCGCGACGCGGCGATCGCGGCGGCGGAGCGCGAGCGGCGCGACCTGCTCACCCAGATCCAGCTCGCCGACCCGGCGCTCTCGAGCTTCGTCTCGGTGGCGCCGCTCGACCTCGCCGGGGTCCAGAAGCTGCTCACCAGGGACACCGTGCTGGTCGCCTACTTCGTGGCGCGCGGCGAGGTGATCGCGTGGGTGGTGCGGCCGGACGGCATCGACGTCGCGCGCACCCCGATGCCCAGGCGCGAGCTCGAGAAGCAGGTGCTCGCGTTCCGCGATCGGGTCCAGAAGGTCGAGCCGGTCGAGACCGACTCGCAGGCGCTCTACGACGCGCTGGTGCGGCCGGTGGCGGCGCGGATCCCCAACGACGCGACGCTCGCGATCGTGCCGCACGGCGTCCTCCACTACCTCTCGTTCGCGGCGCTCGCCGACGGCAAGGCCGCCGGGAAGCCCTACCTGATCGAGCGCCACCCGCTCTTCTACAGCGCGAGCGCGAGCGTCCTCGGCTACACGATCAAGCCCGGCGCCGCGCGGCCGCGCGGCAGCGCGCTCAAGGTGCTCGCGATCGGCAACCCCGACCTCGGCACCCGCGACTTCGACCTGCCGTTCGCGGAGAAGGAGGTGAAGAGCCTCGCGTGGACGTACCCGCAGATCGACATCCTCACCGGCCCCAAGGCCACCAAGGAGTGGCTGCTCGCCCACGTCCGCGACTACGACGTGATCCACCTCGCGTCGCACGGCGAGTTCGATCCGGTGAACCCGCTCGCTTCCGCGCTCAAGCTCTCCACCACCTCCGCCGATCACGCGGCCGGTGACCTGTTCGCCCGCGAGGTCTTCGGCCTCGACCTCGAGGCGACGATGGTCACGCTCTCCGCGTGCCAGACCGGCCTCGGCAAGGTCGAGGCCGGCGACGAGGTCATCGGCCTCAGCCGCGCCTTCCTCTACGCCGGCACGCAGAGCCTGCTGTCGAGCCTGTGGCGCGTGTCGGACGTGTCGACCGCGGTGCTGGTCAAGCACTTCTACCGCAACTTCGTGCACGAGCCGCGCGCCGAGAGCCTGCGGCAGGCGCAGCTCCACGTCATGAGCTACTACCCGCACCCGACCTACTGGGCCGGCTTCGTGCTGAGCGGGGACTACCGGTAGCAGGCGGCGCCGGTCGCTGTACCAGGCGTACAGCGATCGACGCCATCGGCGGTGTGGCGGGGCTCGCGTATCGCCGGTCGCGCGGCGCGCGACCCTCCGG
>CAYMQR010000757.1:0-2197 GCA_964392195.1 uncultured bacterium
GCGAGAAGGCGCTCGACGGCTTGCTCTGGAAGAAGCCGAAGCCCTTGGCGAGCTCCGCCGGGATGAGGTTGCGGAGCGAGACGTCGTTGACGAGCCCGAGCAGGCGGATGCACGCCCCGGCTTCCTCCGCCGTTGCGCCGAGCGCGACGTCGTCGGTGATCGCCACCAGCTCCGCCTCGAAGTCGAGCCCCCACGCCGGGTCGACGCACTCGAGGGGATCACGCGGACCGAGCATCGTGTCCGAGCCGCCCTGGTACATGAGCGGGTCGGAGCGGAGCTCGGGTGGAAGCTCGGCGCCGCGCGCCTTCCGCACCAGCTCGGCGTGGCTCAGGTAGGCGCTGCCGTCGGCCCACTGGTAGGCGCGTGGCAGCGGCGCCGCGAGCTCGGCGGCGCCGAGGTGGAACACGTCGTCGCCGCGCCCGTCCTCGAGCGCCTCGGCGACCTCGGCGAGGCGTGGCGCGATCGCCTCCCAATCGTCGAGGGCGTGCTGGAGCGTGGGGCAGACATCGAGCGGTGCCACCGCGAGGCGCAGGTCGCGCGACACCACGATCAGCGTGCCGTCGCGGCCGCCCTCGCGCAGGCTGCCGAGCTTCACCGCGCGTCGGGCTCCGCGGGCGGCGGGTTCGCGCCCACGCGCCACGAGTCCACGTAGCCCGGCCACTCGACGCCGTCCGGCAGCGCCGCCACGTCCAGGGCGTCGCGGGTGTCGATCATCACCGCGACCTCGTCGGTCTCCGCGCGGCTCGCCCGCTCCGCCGCGGCGAACGCGCCCGGATGCGGCCCGTGGGTGAAGCCCGCCGGGTGGAAGGTCAGCATGCCGGGGTGGACGTGGTCGCGGCTCACGAAGGTTCCACGGTGGTAGAAGATCACCTCGTCGTAGTCGTCGTTGGCGTGGAAGAACGGCAGCCTGAGCGCCCCCGGATCGCTCTCGAGCGGGCGCGGCACGAACGTACACACCACGAACCGCTCGCTGGTGAACGTGGTGTGCACCGAGGGCGGCAGGTGCATGCGCGCGCTCACCACCGGCCGGATGTCGCGCCAGTTGAGGCGGACCGGCGCGTGGTCACCGTGCCAGCCCACCGCGTCGAGGGGGTTGAACGGGAACGTCACCGTGCTGAGCACGCCGCGGCGGCGGATCTCGACGCGCCACTCGCGCTCGTCCTGCTGGGCGCGGAACGCCTCGACGAGCGCGGCCGCGTCGAGCACCGCGGGGTCGAAGAGCGCGTGGCGGCCGAGCAGCCCGCGCTCGGGCAGGCCGAAGCCCTCGCCGGTCGCCTCGATCAGCAGCAGCGTGGCGTCGCCGCTCGGCTCGAGCCGCCACATCGTGCCGCGCGGCAGCACCACGTAGTCGCCGTCGCGGAGCCGGAGGTGGCCGTGATCGCAGAAAAGCTCGCCGCCGCCTTCGTGCACGAACAGCAGCTCGTCGCCGTCACCGTTCCGCGCCAGCGTCTCCATCGCGCCGTCGGTGCGCCACCAGCGGATCCGCGCCGCGGCGCTGGTGAGCAGCTCGGGCGCGTCCCACGGCGAGCTCGAGCGGCGCTCGAGCCGCGCGAGATCGAACGCGCGCGGGCGCAGCGGACCTTCCCAGCTCGTCCAGCCGGTCGGCGGGTGGCGGTGGTGCATGTGGGTGGCGGCGCCGTAGAAGCCGTCGCGGCCGAGCTCGCGTTCGTACGTCCCCTGCGGCAGGTCCGCGTGAGCCTGACGGGAGGCGATCCCCTCGCTCCGCGACACCGGGAAGCCGCGCTTCACGCGCCGCTCCCGGGCGCGAGCACGCCACGCTCGATCTGATCGCGCTCCATCGCCTCGAAGAGCGCGCGGAAGTTCCCTTCGCCGAAGCCCTGGTCGCCGCGGCGCTCGATGAGCTCGAAGAAGATCGGGCCGATCACCGCCTCGGTGAAGATCTGAAGCAGCAGCCGGCGCTCGCCGTCGGTGCTGCCGTCGACGAGGATCTGCAGCCGGCGCAGCTCCTCGACGTCGAGCCCGTGGCCGGGCAGCCGCGTGTCGAGGGCGTCGAAGTAGGTGTCCGGCGTGGTCAGGAAGCGCACGCCGCGCTCGCGCATCGCGCGCACCGTGGCGGCGACGTCGCGACAGCCGAGCGCCACGTGCTGGATGCCTTCGCCGTGGTACGCCGCGAGGTACTCCTGGATCTGCGAGCCGCTCTCGGTGGGCTCGTTGATCGGGATGCGGATCTTGCCGC
>CAYMQR010000758.1:0-2192 GCA_964392195.1 uncultured bacterium
ATCGAGTCGCGCGCAGGCGCGGTGGTCGCGACCCTGCAGGTGAGCGACGACATGATGCCGGGCGTGGTGAGCCTGCCGCACGGCTGGGGCCACGCGCTCGAGGGTGTCGAGCTGCGGGTGGCGCGCGCCCACGCCGGCGTGAGCATCAACGACGTCGTCGACGAGCTGGCGGTGGACCCGCTCTCGGGGACCGCGGTGTTGAACGGCACTCCCGTGAAGGTCACCGCCGCCCGCGCGTGAGGTGGCCGAAGGTTCCGCGGGTGTGTAGGGGCGGGCGGTAGGGGCGGGCGTGAGCCCGCCCGGTCCTTTTCGCGGAGGCAGGACATGACCGGCTTCTTCCAGGACGGTCCCGAGCTCGGCAACCAGTACCAGGACGATCGCGCGCTGCGCTCGATCCTCGCGCGGCGGCTGCCGGCGGAGATGCTCGCCGAGATCGAGCCCGGGCTCGTGCGCCTCGGCCACCGCGTGGTGACCGACATCGCCGCGATGGCGCGCGACGCGCTCCTCCAGGAGCCGGTGCACGTCCCCTACGACCCGTGGGGCCGGCGCGTCGACGACATCCGCGTCTCGAGCGCGTGGAAGGCCCTCGACGTCGTGGCCGCCGAGGAGGGCATCGTCGCCACCGGCTACGAGCGCACCCACGGCGCGCTGTCGCGCGTCCACCAGTTCGCCAAGCTCTACCTGTTCGCGGCGTCGTCCGCGATCTACGCCTGCCCGCTCGCGATGACCGACGGCGCGGCGCGCGCCCTCGAGCTCTACGGTGACCACGAGCGCATGGCGGACGCCTACAAGCATCTGACGTCGCGCGATCCGGCGCGGTTCTGGACCTCGGGGCAGTGGATGACCGAGCGTACCGGCGGCTCGGACGTGGGCGACTCGCAGACCGTCGCGCGCCCCGTGCCCGGCCAGCCCGGTCTCTACACGCTGCACGGCGACAAGTGGTTCACCTCGGCCACCACCGCGCAGATGGCGCTCACGCTGGCGCGCATCGAGGGCGCCACCCCGGGAAGCCACGGGCTCTCGCTCTTCTACCTGGAGCTGCGCGACGAGAGCGGCCGGCTGCAGGGCATCCGCGTCAACCGCCTCAAGGACAAGCTCGGCACCCGCGCGCTGCCGACCGCCGAGCTGACCCTCGACGGCACGCCCGCGCGGCTCGTGGGCGGCGAGCTCCACGGCGTCCGCAAGATCGCCTCGCTCTTCAACATCACCCGCATCTACAACGCCTGCACGGCGATCTCGTACATGCGCCGCGGGCTGGCGCTGGCGCGCGACTACGCCGGCAAGCGGAGCGCGTTCGGCAAGCACCTCAAAGAGCACCCGCTCCACCTCGAGACCCTCGCGTCGCTCGAGGTCGAGCTCGAGGCGGCGATGCTGCTCACGTTCCGGTGCGTCGAGCTACTCGGCAAGGACGAGACCGGCGCCGCGACCGCCGAGGAGTCGGCGACGCTGCGCATGCTGACGCCGCTCCTCAAGCTCTACACGGCGCGCCAGTCGGTGGCGTTCGCGAGCGAGATCCTCGAGAGCTTCGGCGGCGCCGGCTACGTCGAGGACACCGGGCTGCCCTACCTGCTGCGCGACTCGCAGGTGCTCGCGATCTGGGAGGGCACCACCAACGTGCTGAGCCTGGACGCGCTGCGCGCGATCGAGAAGGAGCAGGCGTTCGGACCGTTCGTGGCGGACATCCACGCGCGGCTCGCGAGCGTCGAGCGGCCCGAGCTCGCCGCCTCGGTGAAGCGGGTGCGCGAGGCTGCGGGGAAGATCGAGAGCTACCTGCCGGCGGCGGTGAGCGAGGGGCTCGCGTTCGTGGAGGCGGGCGCGCGCTCGTTCGCGTTCGCGCTCGCTCGCACCTACGCGGGGGCGCTCCTGTGCGAGCACGCGAGCTGGTCGCTCACCCACGAACACGACGCGCGCGCGCTCGCGATCGCCGAGCGCTGGTGCGCGGGCGAGCTCGCGCAGCTCCTCGCCGCCGACGCCGACCACCGCGACGCCGCGCGCGCGCTGGCCCTCGACGAGCCGCTCCCCGCAAGCGCCGCCGCGAAAGACCGCACTCGCCGCAGCGCGTGACCGCGGCGGACCGCCAGGAGGCGGTCCCTCCGAAGCATGCGGCGCCGCCCAGCCCTCGGAGGGCCCGGCTCCTGCCGGGCCGCGTCGGCATCGCCGCGGTGGGCCGGAGGGTCGCGCGCCGCGCGACC
>CAYMQR010000759.1:0-2190 GCA_964392195.1 uncultured bacterium
CGCGAACAGCACGAACGCCACCGCCGCCGCGTAGCCCAGGTTCCACCACCGGAAACCCTGCTCGTACATGAGGAGCACCACGCTCAGGGTGCTCGATGCCGGGCCACCCTGCGTCATGACATAGGGCTCGGCGAAGAGCTGGAAGTAGCCCGCCAGCGTCAGCACCGCGATCAGCACGAACGTGGGCGCGAGCATCGGCAGCGTCACGGCGCGGAAGGTCTGCCAGGCGCCCGCGCCGTCGAGGCGCGCGGCCTCGAAGAGGCGCGGCGGGATCGCCTGCAGGCCGGCCAGGAAGATCAGCGTGTTGAAGCCGAAGTTCTTCCAGATCGCCAGCACGATGATGGCCGGCATCGCGAAGCGGGGGTCGCCGAGCCAGTCGATCGGCGCCACCCCGAACCAGCCCAGCACGTGGTTCAGGAGCCCGACCCGCGGGTGGTAGAGGTAGCGCCACACCACCGCCACCGCCACCAGCGTGGTGACGACCGGCAGCACGAAAACCGTGCGGAAGAACGGCTTCCACGCCGCGGCGCGGGCGTCGAGGAGCACCGCGGCGCCGAGCGAGACCGCCACCGAGAGCGGTCCGCCGACGAACACGAAGTACGAGGTGTTGCGGAGCGCGATCCAGAACCGGGGGTCGTGGACGAGCCGCTCGTAATTGGCGAGCCCCACGATCCGCAGCCGGCTGAGATCGGCCAGCGCGTAGAGATCGAAGTCGGTGAAGCTCAGCGCCAGCGCCGCGAGGACGGGCACGGCGAAGAACAGGCCGATCGCCGTCAGCGCCGGCGCGACCAGCACCCAGCCCGCGCGCGACCGTTCAGGGAGCATGAGCGGCGGACGGGAGCGGCGAGGGCGGCGCGGCCGCGGCGCGGCCGAGCAGCCAGCGGCGCTTGGCCAGGACCAGGTCGACGTCGGCGTCGAGGGCCGCGAGCCCGGCGTCGAGCGATTCGTCACCGCGGATCATGCTCTCCGAGTGCCTTCCCACCAGGGTCGCGATCTGCTCCCACTCGGGGATCTTCGGGGTCGCCCGCAGCGATTGCAACTGCGCGTGGAAGGCCCGCGTTCGCGGCGCTTCCGTGAGACCGGAGCGGGCCCACGCCGCACGTGACGACGGAAGGTCGCCGGTGATCCGGTTGAGCGCCGCCTGGCGCTCGGGCGCGGCGAGGTACTCGATCAGCCGCCAGGCGTCGTCCTTGCGCGTGCTCTTGGCCGACACCACCAGGCTCGCGCCTCCCGCGAGCGAGACGCCGGGCTCGCCGGCGCGCGGCGCCGGCATGGGCGCGGTGTCCCACGCGTCGGCCAGCGTGCTCGGCAGCCGCCTCGCCATCTCGCCCAGGTTCCACGGCCCGGTCACGTAGTACGCGAACGCGCCGCGCGCGAAATCCTGGTAGAGGTTGCCCGAGGCCGACGCGCTCGCGCGCGGCGCGAGCCCACGCGCGAAGAGCTCCAGGTACCAGGCGAACGCGTCGCGCGACTCGCGGCTGCGGAAGTCGCCGAAGCGGTCGTGGTCGCGGAGCAGCCCGGCGCCGTTGCCGAGCGCCAGGATCACCGGCACCTCCCACTCGCGCATCGGCAACAGGATCGCGTGGCGGTCCGCGGACGGCCCGCTGGCGGCGAGCCGCGCCATGGCGTCGCGCCACGCCTCCCAGGTCGCCGGCGGCTCGCTGACCCCGGCGCGAGCGAGGAGGTCGCGGCGGTAGAACAGGAGCCGCGTGTCGACGTACCAGGGCAGCCCCCAGGTCGTGCCCTCGATCACGTTGGTGTCGAGGACACCGGGGAAGAAGTCGCCGCGGTCGAGCACCAGGCTCGCTGCGATGCGCGCGTCGAGCGGCTCGATCGCGCCGAGCTCGCGGAGCTCGGGGAGCCAGGTGTTGCCGGCCTGGAACGCGTCCGGCATCGAGTCGCCGACGAAGGCGGTGAGGATCTTCTCGTGCGCGGCGCTCCACGGGATGGCCTGGACGCGCACGCGGAGCGCCGGGTTCGCCGCGGTGAATCCTCGCGCCAGCTCCGCCGCGGCGTCGCCCTCGCTGCCCATCGCCCACAGCACCAGCTCGTCGGCGCGGCTCGCCGCGCGGCATCCCGCCGCGCTGGCCGCGGTCACCGCGAGCGCCAGCGCCGCCGCGGCGGCGACGCCACGTCCGGAGTCGAAGAGCCTCGAACGGATGCGGCCGCGATGCGCGGCCTGACGGTCGG
>CAYMQR010000760.1:0-2181 GCA_964392195.1 uncultured bacterium
CGCTCTACGAACGCCTCGGCTTCCGCATCCGCCGCCAATTCGCGTACGCGATCCTCCGCGCCGCTCAATGACCGAGCGTGATTCGGGATCACGCCGCCGAATGCCGCGGCCTGCATCCCACCATCGCTGCGAGATCGCGGCGAAGGTGACGACCACCGCGCCGAACCACAGCACGAACCACAGCGCGCCGCCGCGCTGCGAGCCCACCGAGGTGAAGTAGAGCTCGCCGCCGAGCTCGCCCTGGAAGCCCTGGAAGCCGGGGATCGCGGGGTGGAAGAAGGACACCAGCACCACCAGCGCGGCGAGCAGCGCCGCCGAGCCCACGAACACCCGATCGGACGCGCGCTCGCTCAGGCGCTGGTGGAGGATGAACCCCACGCCCATGCCCACGAACACCGCGATCAGGACGAAGTTCGGGAAGTAGCCGAGGTTCCAGATGTTGCCCGCCAGATAGCGGATGAGCGTGAGCTCGAGGAAGAGCGTCAGGAAGCCGAGCGCGAAGAGCCGGCTCGGGCCGTGGGATCGGGCGTCGGTGGCGACCTCGGTCACGATGGCGGTGGCCTCTCTGGCGAGCGCGGGCCGTGGAAGCGCTCGCGGCGGGAAACAGGCGGCACGGGGCCGGAAATCGGGGCGCGACACTCTACATCATCGGCTCTGCGACGATCTCGGGATCGGGGAGTGGCGCTTCGACCCCACGTCCGCGCCCGGAGCGATTCCGCGCGGCTTTCGCGCGCTCCGGCGCGCGCGCTAGCCTCGCCGCACCGGCCGAGCCGCCGGCGCGGAGGGGGCATGGGTTCGAGGTCGTCGTCACGTGCGTCGCTGGGTCGGTTCATCGCGCTGGTCGCCGCAACGATCGCCGTGGCCGCGCCCGCCGCCGCGCTCGCCAAGGACTGGAAGGGTGCCCCGCGCGGCAAGCTGCCGCGCACGGTGGTGCCGCTCGGCTACACGCTCGAGCTCGCGGTCGATCCGCGCCAGAAGGGCTTCGACGGCGAGGCGACGATCAAGGTCCGGATCGCCGAGCCGACCAAGCGCATCTGGATGCACGGCGGCGAGCTCGCGATCCGCGAGGCGACGCTCACGCCGGTGGGCGGCGGCAAGCCCGTCATCAAGCTCGAGCCGGGCAACGCCGGCGCCGGCGGCGTGCTCGCCCTCGACGCGGCCAAGCCGCTCGCCGCCGGCGAGGCCGAGCTCCACTTCAAGTGGCGCGGCAGCTTCCTGAGCCCGCTGATAGGCGCCTACCTCATGGAGTACGGCGGCGAGAGGTACGTCGTCACGCAGATGGAGCCGCTCGGCGCGCGGCGCGCGTTCCCGTGCTTCGACGAGCCCGCGTTCAAGACGCCGTGGGACCTGACCCTGGTGGTGCCGGAGGACGACGTCGCGGTGGCGAACACCCACGTGGTCGCCGAGGAGCCGCGGCCCGGCGGCAAGAAGAGCGTGCGCTTCGCGACCACCGCGCCGCTGCCCAGCTACCTGGTGGCGTTCGCGGTGGGGCCGTTCGACGTCGTCGAGTGGCAGCCGGTCCCGCCCTCGCCGCAGCGCGAGAAGCCGCTGCCGCTGCGCGGCATCGCGGTGAAGGGGCGCGGCAAGGACTTCACGTACGCCCTCGAGAACACCGCGGCGATCGTGAAGGCGCTCGAGGGGTACTTCGGGATGGCCTACCCGTTCGACAAGCTCGACCTCTTCGCCGCGCCCGACTTCGGCTACGGCGCGATGGAGAACGCCGGGCTCATCACCTACAAGGACGAGCTCATCCTGATCGACGACAAGAGCCCCACCGAGCTGCGCCTCGCCTACTGGGGCACCCACGCCCACGAGGTCTCGCACCAGTGGTTCGGCAACCTGGTGACGATGCCGTGGTGGGACGACCTGTGGCTCAACGAGTCGTTCGCGACCTGGATCGCGACCAAGATCGTCAAGCAGCTCCACCCCGAGTTCCACCCCGAGCGCTACCAGATCCACGAGACGCTCGAGGCGATGGAGACCGACGACCTCGCCTCCACGCGCCGCATCCACGAGCCGCTCGACGACTACACCGAGGCTGCGAGCGCCTTCGACTCGATCAGCTACGCGAAGGGCGGCGCCGTGCTGTCGATGTTCGAGGCGTACGTGGGCGAGGAGCGCTTCCGTGACGCGATCCGAGCCCACATCAGGCGCTTCGCCGGCGGCAGCGCCACCAGCGCC
>CAYMQR010000761.1:0-2170 GCA_964392195.1 uncultured bacterium
GTCGGCGAAGCGTTCGACCACCGCGGCGGGATCGGTGAGCACCGCCGCGGCGGGTCGCTGCTTGCGGCGCGAGCCGGCGTGGGTCACGAGCGCTCTCCTTCGGCGCCGCGCGGGTGCTCGGCGACCACGCGCATCACCGAGAGCACGACGTCATCGACGGTGAGGTCGTCCATGCGCCGCGAGCCGGCGCGCGGCGTGACCACGTGCTCGAGCCAGCCGTACGGGCCGGTGCGGTCGGGATCGGCGGGACCGAAGAGGCCCACCACGGGCGCTCCCATCGCCACCGCGACGTGCATCGGTCCGGTATCGCAGCTCACCACCACCGAAGCTCCTCCCAGCACCACCGCGAGTGTCTTCAAGTCGGTGGCGCCGACCAGATCGCGCGCCGGGCGCACGTGCGCGGCGGCCTCTCGGGCCCGCTCGACGTCCTGCGGGCCACCCGTCCATAGCACCGGACGGCCGAGAGCGTCACCGAGCCGCCGGGTCAGCTCGGCCCAGCGCTCGGCGGACCACAGGTTCTCGGGCTTGCTGGCGCCGAGGTTGAGCACCACGTAGGGCCGCGCGATCCCTTCCAGCGCCGCGGCGGCGCGCTCGCGCGCCACGTCGGTCACGGGCAGGTCCCAGCGCACCGGCCCCAAGGGCAGCCCGATCGCGCTCGCGAACTCGCGGAACTGGTCGATCATGGGCGCCTGGCCTGCGCGGGGAGGCAGGTGCGCGGTCGCGAAGAGCCAGTTCCCCTCCTTCGAGCGGCGCCGATCGAACCCCACGCGCACGCGGCAGCCGGTGGCGAGCGCGACGAGGGCGCTCTTGAGGAGCCGCTGGGTGTCGAGCACCACGTCGAAGCGGCGCGCGCGCAGCTCGCGCACGAACGCGGCGCCCTGACTGACCACGTCGTGGCGCGGGAACAGCACGTGCTCGTCGAGGGCGGGGTGGCCCTCGAGGATCGGCCAGCTCTTCGCCTCGATCACCCACGTGAGCCGCGCCCCGGGGAGCGCCTCGCGCAGCGCGACGAGGAGCGGCATGGTGTTGACCACGTCGCCGATCGCGCCCAGGCGCACGATCGCGATCCGCGGGGTGGCACCGAGCGTGACGCCGGGCGGCAGCACGCTCCCGCGGCGGGCGGCGAGCGCCGCGCTCTCTCTCACGAGCGCCGCTCCGCGGGCGTGCGCAGCGCTGCCTCGTATGCCTCGTCGCGGGCGGTGCGCGCGGCCGTGCCGGTCACGCGCGCGGCCTCCGTGAACTTGGCGAGCGAGCGCTCGAGTCGCGCCCAGTTGCTCGCTCGTCGGCCGGCGGAGAGGCTCGCCAGCCGCCGCGAGCGATCGAGGTCGAGGACCACCACGCGCGGCTCGGCTCGGGCGCCCTCACCGCTCACGAGCAAGAGGTTCCGGGCGTTGAGGTCGGCGTGGAGCACGCCCGCCGCGTGGAGCCGCCCGACGGCCGCGCCCACCGCGCGCCAGGCGGTGCGCACCCTCGGCCCGTCCACCGGCTCGCCCTCACGGGCGAGGGCCGCGAGGCTGTCGGCGAGATCTTTCCCACCCTCGACCCAGCGGCTCACCACCGCGCCGCGGTAGGCGCCCGAGGGCCCGCGCCGTACCACCGCCAGCACCAGCTCGGGAGTATCGACGCCGCGCGCGCGCAGCTCCTCGCTCAGCGCCACCTCGGCGAACGGGCGCGGTACGAGGTCGAAGAAGCGGTCGCGGTTCACCTTCGCGACCAGCCCGCCGCGCAGCGCACGACGGTACACGAGCGAGCCGGCGACGCCCGGCCAGCCGATGCGGAACGCACCGCCGCGCCCGGAGAGCGGCCGGGGATCGAGCGCCGCCGCGGGCGCGCCCCGCCGCGGCAGCCAGTCGTGGCCGGCGAAGGCGGACGAGAGCTCCTCGCGCGCCCACACGCGGCTCGCGCCCGCTCCCTCGATCGCGCGGAAACCGCTCGGGCACCCGGCGCGGCTCACCCGCCGTCGCCTTCCGCGAGCGCGGCGCGCACCAACTCGAGGACGGCGTCCACTCCGATGCGATCCATGCAGTCCCACCACGGGCAGCGCGTGCCGATGCAGCGTTCGCAGTCTGGCACTGGGGGCAGCACGAATCGAGCGCGCCGCGACAGCGCGCCCCAACGTGCGGGAGACGAGGCACGAATCGGCGCGAACACGCCCACGGTGGCGGTGCCC
>CAYMQR010000762.1:0-2162 GCA_964392195.1 uncultured bacterium
GTACCGGTCCCGGTCTACGACTTCGGGCGGGCGCGGCTGCGGCGGCTCGCGAGCGAGCTCTCGCCCGCGATCCTCAGGATCGGTGGTACCGCCGCGGACTACGTGCTCTACGACCTCGGCGAGGCGCCGGTGGCGGCGCCGCCCGCGCCGTTCAAGCTGGTGATGACGCGCGCGATCTGGGACGGGATCGCGAGCTTCGCGCGGGACCTCGACCTCGAGATCCTGTTCACCCTCAACGCCGGTCCCGGTGCGCGCGACGCGAGCCTCGCGTGGACCGCCGACAACGCGCGCGCGTTCGTCGACTTCGTCGCGGCGCGCGGCGATCCGGTCACGGTGTGGGAGCTCGGCAACGAGATCAACGGCTTCCCGATCGAGCACTTCATCCGCGTCGACGGCGAGCAGTACGCCCGCGACGTCGCGGTGGCGCGCGCGCTGGTCGACGAGCACGCGCCGGGCGCCAGGCTCGCCGGTCCGTCGAGTGCTTACTGGCCGCCGATCGGCGAGGCGTTCCCGGTGATGCCCAGGTTCCTCGCCGCGGGCGGAGAGCTGGTCGACGTGGTGACCTGGCACTTCTACCCGCAGCAGTCGAAGCGCTGCCCGATCGCCACCCGGCCCGCGGGGCCGACCGTGATGCTCGCCCCCGACAACCTCGAGGCGGTCGACCGGTGGGCCGAGAAGATCGAGTCGCAGGTCGCGGTGGACGCGCCGCGGGCCGAGGTGTGGCTCGGCGAGACCGGCAACGCCCAGTGCGGCGGCGAGCCGGGCGTCTCGGACCGCTTCGTCGGCTCGCTGTGGTGGCTCGACGAGCTGGGACGGATGGCGCGGCGCGGCCAGCCCGTGGTGGTGCGGCAGACGCTCTCGGGTTCGGACTACGGCCTGCTCGACGACGCGACCCTCGAGCCCAACCCCGACTACTGGGCGTCGCTCTTGTGGCGGCGGCTGGTCGGCACGTCGATTCTCGCCGCCGAGGTGAGCGCCGAGCCGGAGGCGAGCGACGAAGCGCCGCCCGCGGTGATGACCTACGCGGCCTGCCAGCGCGGCGTGCCGGGCGGCGTGGTGGCGCTGGTGATCAACCTCGACACGGAGCGGAGCGTCGCGGTCACGATCGACGGTGTCGCCGCGTCGCAGGCCGAGCTCTATCCCGTGACGGCGCCCAACCTCTACGGCAAGGAGGTCTCGGTCGACGGACGCCCGCTGCGCGCCGCCGCCGACGGGAGCCCGCCTCCGATCGAGCCCCGCCGAGCGCGGTTCCGACCGGGGGCGCCGGTCGTCACGGTCCCACCGACCTCGTACACCTTCGTGGCGCTACCCGCCGCCGCCGCGCCCGGGTGCGGGTGAGGGCGGCTCGGCGGGCGGCGTGCTTTCGCGACCACGATGCGGCACTCTACGCCGATCGCGCGACCCCGCACACCGCACCGGAGGCCCCCATGGATCTCGCCACCGTCGACGAGCTGCTCACCACCACCCGCAGCGTGAGGAAGCGCCTCGACCTCTCGCGCCCGGTGGAGCGCGAGGTGATCGAGCGGGCGCTGGAGATCGCGGTGCAGGCGCCGACCGGCTCGAACGCGCAGGGCTGGCACTTCGTGGTGGTCACCGACGCCGAGAAGCGGCGCGTGATCGGCGACCTCTACCAGAGGTCGTTCCGCGACTACGAGAAGCGCATGGCGGCGCAGAAGATCGCCGACGACGACCCGCGCGCGGCGCAGATGCCGCGCGTCTACTCGTCGGCGTCGTACCTGGCCGATCACCTGCACGAGGTGCCGGTGCACGTGTTCCCGTGCGTCGAGGGGCGCGTGGAGAGCGGGCCGCCGCTCTTCCAGGCCTCGCTCTACGGCTCGATCATCCCGGCGGCGTGGTCGTTCATGCTGGCGCTGCGCGCCCGCGGCGTGGGCTCGGCGTGGACCACGCTCCACCTCGCGTACGAGGGTGAGATCGCGGCGCTGCTCGGGATCCCCGAGCGCTTCACGCAAGCGGCGCTGATCCCGGTCGCCTACTACACCGGTACCGGCTTCAAGCCCGCCGAGCGCATCCCGGTGCGCGAGCGCACTTCGTGGAACGCGTGGGGAACCCGCGCGTAGGAGCGGCACGCACCGCCGAAGGCGCGGATCCCTGCACGGACCCGATCGATTCCCGGCGCCCTACGGAGCGGGCGCGCTCCAGCC
>CAYMQR010000763.1:0-2161 GCA_964392195.1 uncultured bacterium
CTGGTCCGCCAACGACAACCGCAAGGTGCGCCGCCTGTGGGCCGGCGACGCCGCGCTGTGGACCGGCGGCGACGAGAACCGCTGGCTCGGCTGGCTGCACACCGTCGACCAGCAGATCGAGGCGCTGCCCGCGCTCGAGGCGCTCGCCGCGGACGTCCGCGGCGCGGGCTTCGAGAAGGCGCTGCTGCTCGGCATGGGCGGCTCGAGCCTCGGCGCCGAGGTGCTCGCCGAGACCTTCGGCGCTCAGCCCGGGCACCCCGAGCTCTTCGTCCTCGACTCGACCGACCCCGCGCAGGTCGCGTCGTTCGAGCGCGCGGTGGGCTACGAGCGCTCGGTGTTCATCGTGTCGAGCAAGTCGGGCTCGACCCTCGAGCCCAACGTGCTGCTGGCGTATTTCTTCGCGCGCGCCGTGGAGGAGCTCGGCGCAGCGGAGGCGGGCCGCCGCTTCATCGCGGTGACCGACCCCGGCTCGAAGCTCGAGGGCGAGGCCAAGGCGAAGGGCTTCCGCCACATCGTCCACGGCGTGCCCTCGATCGGCGGGCGCTTCTCCGCGCTCTCGCCGTTCGGCACGGTGCCGGCCGCGGTGATGGGCCTCGACCTGCGCGATTTCCTGGCGCGGGCGCGGGCGATGACGCGCGCCTGCGGTCCGGACTTCGCGGCGGATCGGAACCCCGGCGTGGTGCTGGGCACGATCCTCGGCTGCGCAGCGCGCGCCGGGTGCGACAAGCTCACGATCGTCGCCTCGCCCGGCATCTACGACCTCGGCGCCTGGCTCGAGCAGCTCGTCGCCGAGTCGACCGGCAAGCTCGGACAGGCGATCATCCCCGTCGATCTCGAGCCGCTCGCCGCGCCCGGCGCGTACGGCGACGACCGGCTGTTCGTGTACGTGCGCCTCGCCACCGACGCGAGCGCCGAGCAGGACGCCGCCGTCGACGCCCTCGAGTCGGCGGGCCAGCCGGTGGTGCGCCTCGCGATGCCGTCCAAGGCCGATCTCGGCGCCGAGTTCTTCCGCTGGGAGATCGCCACCGCCGTCGCCGGCGCGGTGATGGGCATCCATCCGTTCGATCAGCCCGACGTAGAGGCCAGCAAGGTCGCCACCCGCGCGCTCACCACCGCCTACGAGGAGACCGGCGTCCTGCCGTCCGAGGCGCCGGCGTTCACGGCCGACGGCATCGCGCTCTACACCGACGCCACGCAGGCCCGCGCGCTCGCCGCGGCGGCCGGCAAGCCGGCGACGCTCGAGGGCTGGCTGCGCGCCCACCTGTCTCGTCTCGGCGCCGGCGACTACGCGGCGTTGCTCGCCTACGTGGAGCGGAGCCAGGCCCACCTCGACGCGCTCGCGGCCATGCGCCGGTCGGTGTTCGAGCGCACCGGGCGGGCCACCTGTGTGGGCTTCGGTCCGCGTTTCTTGCACTCCACCGGGCAGGCGTACAAAGGTGGACCGAACAGCGGCGTGGTGCTGCAGATCACCTGCGACGACGCCGCGGACATCGCGGTGCCGGGCCAGAACTACACGTTCGGCATCGTGAAGGCGGCGCAGGCGCGAGGAGATTTCCAGGTGCTGATCGAGCGTGGCCGGCGCGCGTTGCGGGTCCACCTCGGCGCCGACGTCGGCGCGGGGCTCGCGCGGCTGAACCGCGCGATCGCGGCCGCGCTCGGCTGACGCGGCGATCCCGCCAGGCCCACGCCGCGAGACCGGTCCCGCCGCGCGCTCTCGTCCGCGGCACGCGATCCACTCCGGGGAGGCAGCGCATGCAGCTTGGAATGGTGGGGCTCGGTCGCATGGGCGCCGGGCTGGTCCGTCGTCTCATGAAGGACGGCCACGCGTGCGTGGTGACGGACCGCGATCCGAACGCGATCCGCCAGCTGGAGAGCGAGGGCGCGCGCGGCGCCGCCGACCTCGCGGCGCTGGTGAAGGCGCTGGCGCAGCCGCGCGCGGTGTGGGTGATGGTGCCGGCGGGCGCGCCCACCGAAGCGGTGATCCGCGAGCTCGCCGGGCTGCTCGACGCCGGTGACGTGGTGATCGACGGCGGCAACACCCACTTCAAGGACGACGTGCGGCGCGCGCGCGAGCTCGCGCCCGCCGGCATCCACTACCTGGACGTGGGCACCAGCGGCGGGGTGTGGGGCCTCGAGCGCGGCTACTGCCTGATGATCGGCG
>CAYMQR010000764.1:0-2159 GCA_964392195.1 uncultured bacterium
CGCTCGGCTTCACCCTCAACAGCATCACCATGCTGGCGCTGGTGCTGATGGTGGGGGTGGTCATCGACGACGCCATCGTGGTGCTCGAGAACATCTTCCGCTTCGTCGAGGAGAAGGGGCTCTCGCCGATGGAGGCGGCGCGCGAGGCGACCGCCGAGATCGGCCTCGCCGTGCTCGCGACCACGCTGAGCCTGGTGGTGATCTTCCTGCCGGTCTCGTTCATGTCGAGCGTGACGGGGCGCTTCCTCTACCAGTTCGGCATCACCGCGGCGGTGGCGGTGATGGTGAGCCTGTTCGTGTCGTTCACGCTCACGCCGATGATGTCGGCGCGCCTGCTGCGCGCCGCGGACGCGAGCAGCCACGGGCCCGCGGGCGGCTCGCGCGGCGGCTTCTACGCGTGGCTGGACCGCGGCTACGCGCGCTTGCTCGCGCTCTCGATGCGCCACCCCGCGGCGGTGATGGCGCTCGCGGCGGTGGTGGTCGCGACGTCGGTGCCGATCTTCCTGGCGGTGGGCCGCGAGTTCGTTCCCACCGACGTCGACGAGGCCGAGTTCCAGGTCTCGCTGACCGCCCCCGAGGGCACCAGCCTGCCCACCATGAGCGAGGCGATGGAGGCGGTCGAGGCCGAGATCCGCTCGGTGCCCGGGGTCCGCACCGTGCTGGTCACGTCGGGTGGCTTCGGGGGCACGCAGGTCAACGCCGCGAGCGTCTACGTGCGGATCGCGCCGCACGAGGAGCGGCTGTTCTCGCTGGGACGGCTGGCCGCCCAGACGCTGCGGCTGCGGCCGTGGGCCGCGTTCCAGGGCAACTACTCGCAGGCCGACGTCATGACCGAGATCGACCGGCGCCTCGACCGGTTCCCCGAGCTGCGCTCGCAGGTGCGGAACTTCGCGTCGTTCAACGTGGGTGGCGGCTCGGCCGACGTGAACTTCGTGATCCGCGGGCCCGACATCGAGACCCTCTACCGGGCCGGCGAGGAGCTGCGTGACCGCGCGCGCGAGGCCGGTGGTTTCCGCGGCCTCGACACCACGCTCCGCCTCAACAAGCCCGAGCTCGAGGTGACGATCGACCGGGACCGCGCCGCCGACCTCGGCATCACCGCCGCCGACATCGGCACCGCGCTGCGGGTCATGGTGGGCGGCGACCAGGAGGTCACGCGCTTCCTCGACCCCGCCACCAACGAGCAGTACGAGGTGCGGCTGCGCCTCGACGAGGACGACCGCAACCGGCCCGACCTGATCGATCGGCTCGAGCTGCCGCGCGCCGGAGGCGGGCTCGCCGAGCTGAGCAGCGTCGCGAGCGTGCGGCCGATCGAGCGCGCCTCGCGCGTCGACCGCCTCGACCGCGAGCGCATGGTGGCGGTGCGCGGCGGCGTCGCGCCCGGCTTCGACCTCGGTACCCAGCTCGCGGTGCTGCAGCGCCTCGCGGGCGAGCTCGGGTTGCCGCCCGAGTACTCGACGAGCCTCACCGGCCGCAGCCGTGAGCTGGAGCGGACCTTCGGCGAGTTCGGCTGGGCGTTCGGGCTCTCGATCGTGTTCATGTTCCTGATCCTGGCGTCGCAGTTCGAGAGCCTGACGCATCCGCTCACCATCCTGCTCTCGCTGCCGCTCTCGGTGCCCTTCGCGCTCTTCTCGCTGTGGGCGACGGGCGGGACGCTCAACGTGTTCAGCGCGCTCGGCATCCTGGTGCTGTTCGGAGTGGTGAAGAAGAACGCGATCCTGCAGGTCGACCACATGAACGGGTTGCGGCGCGCGGGGCTCGAGCGTGGCGAGGCGATCGAGCGCGCGAACCGCGACCGGCTGCGGCCGATCCTCATGACGACCCTGGCCCTGGTGGCCGGGATGCTGCCGCTCGCGGTCGGAACCGGGCCGGGCGCCGAGGAGCGCAGGGCGGTGGCGATCGTGGTGATCGGCGGCCAGACGTTCTGCCTGCTGCTCACGCTGCTGGTGACGCCGGTCGCGTACGCGCTCCTCGACGACCTCGGCGCCCGGGTGCGGGCGAGGTTGGGCAGGTCGCGAGGGGCCGAGACCGCGGCGCCCGCGCGCGCCTCGTCGCCGCGCGGCGCGGCGTCGGCGCCGGGGCGGTGAAAAAAGAACGACCTCATAGCGCGCACCGTCGGTGCGGTCCACGAAGCCGATCCCTCGCGCACGAGGCGCGAC
>CAYMQR010000765.1:0-2140 GCA_964392195.1 uncultured bacterium
CCGACCTGTCGCTGATGCGGGTGCGCGGCAAGGGGCGGAAGGAGCGGATCGTGCCGCTCGGCGGCGCGGCGGCCGACGCGCTCCCGCCCTACCTGGAGGCCCGCGCCGCGCTGCTCGCCGAGCTCGCGAAGCGCGCGGCCGGCGATCGCGGGGACGGCACCCGCGCCGCGCTCGACCGGCAGGCGCTCTTCGTCAACGCCCGCGGCGGCCGGCTCACCACCCGCAGCATGGCCCGCGCCCTCGACGCGGCCCGCGACGAAGCGGGCCTCGAGAAGAACGTCCACCCTCACCTGCTCCGCCACACCTTCGCGACCCACCTCCTCGAAGGCGGCGCGGACCTGCGCTCGATCCAGGAGCTCCTCGGCCACGCCAGCATCTCGACGACCCAGCGCTACACCCACGTCGGTCTCGGCACCCTCACCCGCGAGTACGACGCCGCCCACCCCCGCGCTCGCCGCAAGGGGTGACCACCCCGGACCTCGCCGGCTGGACAGCGGCTCGGGCCGCGGGCGTTTCCTTGGGGGGTGGGGGGGCGTGTGCTACTCCTAGCGGCTTTCCACGAGTCGAGATGGGATCGCGTCCGGTGCCTTCGGCCGGGCCTCTCCGCGTCTCCGGGATCGAGCGATGCGAAGCCGAAGCGACGAGCCCCGCTGGCGCAGCACCACGATCGTGGCGGTCCGCCGCGGCGACAAGGCGGCCATGGCCGGCGACGGTCAGGTGACGTTCGGCGACACGATCCTCAAGCACAGCGCGCGCAAGGTGCGGCGCCTCTACGGCGACAGGGTGGTGGCCGGCTTCGCGGGCGCGGCCGCCGACGCCGGCGCACTCCTCGACAAGTTCGAGGAGAAGCTCGAGACCTCGAACGGCAGCCTGCTGCGCGCCGCCGCCGAGCTCGCCAAGGACTGGCGCACCGACCGCATCCTGCGCCGCCTCGAGGCGATGATCATCGTCGCCGATCCCGACCATTGCTTGCTCATCTCGGGCAACGGCGACGTCATCGAGCCGGAGGACGGCGTGATCGCGGTCGGCTCGGGCGGCCCCTACGCGCTGGCCGCGGCGCGCGCGATGCTCGCCCACACCGAGCTCGAGCCCACCAAGATCGCCTTCGAGGCGATCCGCATCGCCGCCGAGATCTGCCTCTACACCAACGACGAGATCGTGGTCGAGGAGATCTGAGGCGGCCGCACCCCGGGCGGGCTCACGCCCGCCCCTACACGACCTGGTGACGAGATGGATCCGGAACAGGAGCTGACGCCGAGGCGCGTGGTCGCCGAGCTCGACAAGTACATCGTCGGGCAGGCCGCGGCGAAGCGCGCCGTCGCGGTGGCGCTGCGCGACCGCTGGCGGCGCGCGCAGCTCCCCGCCGAGCTCGGCAGCGAGATCCTGCCCAAGAACATCCTCATGATCGGCCCCACCGGAGTGGGCAAGACCGAGATCGCGCGGCGCATCGCGCGGCTGGTGAAAGCACCGTTCATCAAGGTCGAGGCCACCAAGTTCACCGAGGTCGGCTACGTCGGCCGCGACGTCGAGTCGATGATCCGCGACCTCGTCCACCAGGCCGTGAACCAGGTGCGCGCCGAGGAAGAGGAGAAGGTGCGCGGCAAGGCAGCCGAGCGGGTCGAGGACCGCCTCCTCGACCTGCTGCTTCCCGGCCCTCCCCGCCCCGCCGAGCCCGGCGAGAAGGAGACGTCCCGCGACCGGCTGCGGCGGCTGCTCAAGGACGGCGCCCTCGACGAGCGCACCATCGAGATCGAGACGCCGGTCCGCGCCTTCCCCAAGGTGGAGATCATGACTCCCCAGGGGATGGAGGAGATGGACGTCCAGATGCAGAACATGCTCGGAAACCTGTTCCCGAAGCGCACCGAGCGGCGCCTCGCGACGGTCGCCGAGGCGCGCGAGCAGCTCCTCGAGGAGGAGTCGGGCCGGCTGGTCGACGCGGAGGCGGTGAAGCGCGTCGCGGTGCAGCGCGTCGAGGAATCCGGGATCGTGTTCCTCGACGAGCTCGACAAGGTCGCCGGCAGCGGCGAGGGCCACACCGGACCTGACGTGTCGCGCGAGGGCGTGCAGCGCGACCTGCTGCCGATCCTCGAGGGCTCGACGGTCAACACCCGCTACGGCCTGGTGCGGACCGACCACATCC
>CAYMQR010000766.1:0-2130 GCA_964392195.1 uncultured bacterium
GCGATGCTGTCGGAGCCGATCGTGATCTTGTCGGCAGCCGCGTTCCCGAGCACGCTCACCGATTCGACGTCGCCGAGCTGCAGCCCGGCCGGAGCAAACGCACCGATCACGAACTCGACGTCGTTCTTGCCCTCGACCCCGGCCGGGAGCGTCGCGTCGACGTCGGGAATGATCCCCGGCTCGAACATGCCGCCCGACTCGTCGATCACGAGCGCGTCGACCGTGCCGTTCCCGACCACGTTGACGTACATGACACCGCTGTTGTTGGTGTCGCCGTTGACGAGCGCCGGCGCACACCACACACCGTTCACGTTCAGATGATTCAACGACCCCTTCGAGACCACGGCAGTGTCGTTCTGCAACGTGACCGTCGCGGTATCGGTGGTCGCGTCGTAGACGTGCTCGGGGTGGCCGGGCGCGGCCTGCGCGGCGGCGCCCACGCGCGGCTCCTCGCCGAGGAGCTGGCGCGCGGTCTCGCGCGCCGCGGCGAGGCTGCCCTCGAGCATGGCGGGCTTGCCGGCGAGGCCCTCGCGCCACCGCACCCACTCGATCACCGTCGGCCACGCGATCTTCATCGCCGTGGTGCCGACCACCAGCCCGAAGTGGCCGGCGGGCAGCGGCACCTCGAAGGTCGCCGCCTTGGGCGCCGCCTTGGCGACCGCGCGCACGCACGGAGCGAGCGCGATGTCGTCGCGGTCGCCGACGAAGTAGAGGATCGGGCAGGTGATGTCGGCGAGCGTCACGGTGCGGCCGTCGATCACGAAGCCGCCCTTGAGCATGCGGTTCATCACCACGAACTCGTCGACGAACTTCCTGAGCGCCGGGCCCGGCCACGCCACGAAGCCGTCGCCGGCCAGGAAGCGGCGCTTGCTCTCGTCCCGCGCCAGCGCCTCGCGGTCGTGGAGCTTGCCGAGGAGCTGGAGGCGCTGGTTCACCTCCTTGCGCAGGCTCAGCAGCTTGAACCCGGTGCTGGTGAGGAAGCCGGGCAGGCCGTCGATGTGCTCGAGGGTGGTGGCGAGGGCGCCGCGCGCCGCGCCGGTGACGCGCGCCGCGAGGCCCTTGCTCAGCCCGGGCAGGTTCTTGTGGACGTCGACCGGCGAGCCGAACGTGATCACCGAGGCGAGGTTCGTGGAGCGGCGGTAGGCCGCGGTCTGGTACGCGAACATCCCGCCCTGCGAGTAGCCCGCGAGGTGCACCGCGCGCCCGGTGGCGGCGGCGACGTGGTCGACGGCGCTGCTGACCGCGCGGATGTGGTCGTCGAGGGTGCGCTCCATCCCGCCCTGCTCGTGCTCGGGGGCGCCGAAGTCGACCAGCCACACGTCGAGACCGGCCTGGCCGAGCGCGGCCGCGGCGCGCAGCTCGGGCGCGATGTCGTAGACCTCGGACGCGACCATGAGCGGCGGGATCAGCACGATCGGCGGGCGCTTGCGCTGCGCGGAGGCGGCGGCGCCGCCGCGCGCGGCACCGTAGTGGCGCAGGCGGAAGACCGGGTCCTCGCGAGCGACGTCGTACGCCGCCGAGTAGGGCGCGCCGAGCCGGCCCTCGCTCAGGATCGTGAAGGCGTTGCGCGCGGCGAGGCGCAGCCGGTGAACGGCGGAGTCGGCGGACGAGCCGCGCTTTGCGGCGCGCTCGCGGGTCGATCGGGTCTTGGCCATGGCGTCCCTGCTGCGCGTGGCGGCCCCTCGGCGAGCGGGCCCGCGCGCGTGTCGAGTCGTTCGGGTCGCTTTCGCGGCCCCTTCCCATACAATCTGGGCGCGGCGGAGGGAAATTCGGGCATGGCCGAGACGATCCGGGTCGTGGGGAGCTACCTGTCTCCGTACGTGCGCAAGGTGCTCGCCTGCCTCGAGTGGAAGGGGCTCGCGTACGCGGTCGACCCCATCGTCCCGTTCCACGGTGACGAGCGCTTCGGCGCGCTGAGCCCGCTCAGGCGGGTGCCCGTCCTGAGCGACGGCGGGCTCGACCTCGCCGACTCGTCGGTCATCTGCCAGTACCTCGAGGACCGCTACCCCGAGCCGGCGCTCTACCCGGCCGACGTCGCCGACCGGGCGCGCGCGCGCTGGTGGGAGGAGTACGCGGACACCCGGCTCGGCGACGTGTTCGTGTGGCGGCTCTTCAACGAGCGGGTGATCG
>CAYMQR010000767.1:0-2126 GCA_964392195.1 uncultured bacterium
GGCACCACGATGCTGGCGGCGCTGGTGACGAGCGCGGTGCGGCCGCGGCCGACGAGGTGCCTGGGCTCGAGCTCGAGCCCCACCAGGAACATGAAGAGCAGCACGCCGAGCTGGCTCAGCGAGTGGAGGTAGCCGAGCCGCTCGGGCGGGAAGAGCACCGCCTGCCAGTCGGGCGCGAGCCAGCCCAGGAAGCTCGGCCCGAGCAGGATTCCGGCCGCCATCTCGCCGATCACCTGCGGCTGGTGGAGCAAGCGGAACGCCCACCCCACGATGCGGGCGACCGAGATGATCACGGCCACCTGCAAGATGAGGTTGAGCGTGCCGTGCATGGCGGATCGGGAGGGGGAAGAGGGGCGTGGCGGCCGTGGGCCGGTGAACGAGCCTCAATACACCGCGCCGCCCCGCAAACCAACCGAGCAAAAACCCTCCGCGTCGCCGGTGTCGGAGGGTCGCGCGCCGCGCGACCGGCGATACGGGATGGCGCCTCGTCGGCGTGGCGTGGATCCCTGTTCGACCACGGACCGCCGCCCACTCCAACGAAGAACGGGCGGCCCGCTCCAGGCCGCCCGTCCTCACGCGCCCCTCGGGACGCGCGCACCGCGATCGTCAGACGCTCACGGCTTCGCCGCGGTCGCTCCGGTCCCGGTGGTCCTGGCGCCCACCAGGATCGACATGTTGCCGTGGGGGTGCTTGTTGTCGTGCATGAGCTGGTGGGCGAGCGGCAGCTCCTCCCACGTGAAGGTCCGCGACAGGCACGGGTCCACCTGGCCCGCGAGCACCAGGTCGTTCAGCCCCTCGGACTGGACGTCGTTCGCGAAGTGCGAGCCCTGGAAGCGCTTCTGGCGCATCCAGTGGTAGCGCAGGTCGACGGTGGCGTTGTAGCCGGTGGTGCCGGCGCAGATCACCACCATGCCGCCGGTGTCGCACACGAAGATCGAGGTCGGCACGGTGTCCTCGCCGGGATGCTCGAAGACGATCCGCGGGCTGCGCTTCTCGCCGAGCACGTCCCAGATCGCCTTGCCGAAGCCGCGCGCGCCCTTGAGCCACGCGTTGTACTTCTCGGTGTCCTTCCAGTGCGGCAGCATGCCCCAGTGGTCGAACGCCTTGCGGTTGATGCAGCCCTTGGCGCCGAGCTGCTTGCAGTACTCGATCTTGTCGTCGGACGAGATCACCGCGATCGGGATCGCGCCCTTGGCGCGCGCGATCTGGATCGCCATCGAGCCGAGGCCGCCCGCGCCGCCCCACACCAGCACCACGTCGTTCTCGCGCACCGCGTGCTCGGGCCAGCCGTGCAGCATGCGGTAGGCCGTCGCGCCCACCAGCATGTAGGCCGTCGAGGCCTCCCAGGTGAGGTGCTTGGGACGGGGCAGGCACTGGTGCGCCTGCACCTTGGTGAACTGGGCGAAGCTGCCCCAGTTGGTCTCGTAGCCCCAGATGCGGAAGGTCGGCGAGTACATGGGGTCGACGCCCGCCTTCACGCTCGGGCAGTTGCGGCTCCAGGTGCCGCAGTGGACGACCACCTCGTCGCCGACCTTCAGGTGGGTGACGTCCTTGCCGACCTTGTAGACGATGCCGCTCGCGTCCGAGCCGCCGATGTGGAACGGCTCCGGCTCGCCGGCCTTGTTGCGCGCGCCGATCACGTCGATCGGCACGCCCAGCGCGGCCCACACGTTGTTGTAGTTGACGCCCGCGGCCATCACGTAGACGAGCACCTCGTCGTCCGCGACCGGCGGTACGTCGATCACTTCCTTCTGGAACGCCTGGGTGGGGATGCCGAAGCGGTCCTGGCGGATCAGCCAGGCGTTCATCTTGGCCGGCACTTCACCGACCGGTGGCTGCTCTCCGAGCTCGTAGAGGTCGTTGGCCATGGCGCGGCTCTCCTGATGCGATTCGTGGAACGTTTCCGGGACGTTCGAGGAGGCCGAGGGTAGCGGGCGGGAGCGCGGGCGGGCAAGCCGCGAGCGCGCCTCGCGCGGCCCCCTCCGGGTGGTCCGGCGAGGCGGCTCCGGCGCCGTTTTTTCGATCTCCGTTGTGCCGGGATCGCGTGTGAAGATAGGGTCACTCGGGACGATCCCGGATCATGACCGCGCCGCCCGATCGCCCCTCCGCCGCCCTGCGTGGCCGTC
>CAYMQR010000768.1:0-2124 GCA_964392195.1 uncultured bacterium
GTACGCACCGCCGTCGTAGCGGCTCGCGCGAGCCCGCCGGGATTCGCGCGGGTTGCGACGATCGATCGAGATCCCGGGAGGGCTGGCGCCCTCCCCTACAGGTCCGGTGGTTCGCCGGCGGCCGACGGAGCGGCCGCGCTCCAGCCAGTCGGCCCCGGTCTCGGGTCGGGCTCGGAGGGGCACGCGCCGCGTGCCGGGCGATACGCCGCGACGCTACGTCGCCGCTGTCCTCGTTCCCTTTATGCGCCGCCCGCCCCGGTCTGGAGGGCCCGCCTCCGGCGGGCCGGGGCGTCGGCGTTCGTACCCGCTCGTGACACGGCGCCGACGGAGCGGCGCCCTCCAGCCGATCGATCGCGCTCGCCGAGGGATGGGGCACGCGCCGCGTGCCCGGCGATACGGGGACGCCGTCACGTCGCCGCTTGCGTCGACCCCCGTACGCCGCGCGTCTGCCACGAGCGCCACATCAGCGCGAAGGCCACCGCGTAGAGCGCGGCGACCACGATCGCGAGCGAGCGGTAGCCGAGCGCCATGCTCATGTACTCGGTGACTCCGCCGAGGGTCGCGCCGATCAGGTTCCAGCCGAACAGGTGCTCGGCGGCGGGCTGGTCGCGGAAGATCAGGCTGAAGAGCAGGTTGGCGAAGAAGATCGGCGAGAAGGTGAGCAGCGCTCCCAGCACGAACCGGAGCCCGCGCGCCTCGAGGTAGAGGAGCTTCGAGAGCGGCACCACGAGCGGCAGCAGCGCGATCGCGAGCAGCAGCACCAGCACCACCGGCAGCACCCGATCGCCGCGCAGCAGCCGCGCGCTCCAGTTCGCCGCCAGCACCAGCACCAGGATCCCGAAGAACACCGCCGAGGTGTTGATCCAGGTGGTGCCGAAGAGCAGCGCGAACTGCACCACGCTCTTGGTCTCGAGGAGCAGGAACGCGACACCCATCACCACGAACGCGACCTTGAGCCCAACCCCGTGGGCGCGCTGGCCCGGCTCGGTCTCGACCCGCGCGACGCGGTGGAAGATCACCAGCAGCGCCACCACCAGCGCGGCCATGCCCGCCATGATCCCCTGGTAGAGCCGCGGCACTTCCTTGTTCTTGAGGTAGAGGAAGGGCCAGTCGTCGACGGGGATCGTGAAGCCCGCCGCGGCGCTCGCGGCCGCCGCGTCGTCGGCGGGCGGGCTCTCCTTGCCCACCGACAGGATCATGAGCTGCTTCTCCTGCCCGAGCACCACCGGCTCGCGCCCCGAGCCGGCGCGCAGCATCGCGAGCAGCCGGTCCACCAGCCAGTCGGTGCGGTAGTAGTTGTAGAGGACGAGATCGCCGTCGTCGCTCAGCAGCTCGAACGCGCGCGCCGCCGACTCCTTCGTGAACACGAAGTTCTCGAGGCGAAGCTGCGCCACCGCGCTCACCTTCACCAGCGAGTCGGTGAGCGCGAAGATGATGAGGTCGTAGGGCCCCTTGGCGCGCGTCATGAACGCGCGCCCGTCGTCCACCACCAGGTGCACGCGCGGGTCGCGGTAGGGCGTCTCGGGGTGCTTGTCGCGGCCGATCTCGGCGATGCGCGGGTCGATCTCGACCACGTCGACGCGCTCGGCGCCGTTCATGAGCGCGGTCGCCACGTCGTTGCCGGTGCCGCCGCCGATGATCAGCACGCGCTTGTAGCCGCTGACACCCTCGCGCGCGGCGCGCGCCTTGTGCGGCAGCATGTAGAAGGCGTTCCGGATCTCGTGGGCGTCGAGCAGCTCCTGGTGGCCGAGCCCGTTGGCGAAGATGAACGGCACGTTCCCCGGCGCCGCCACGTACTCGAGCTTCTGGTAGGGCGACCAGTAGGCCTCGTGGGCGCCGTCGAAGTCCGGGTTCGCGAGCAGGAAATGGTCCTGGCGGTGGGCCACCGCCGCCGCCAGCAGGAGCGCCGTGACGATCGCGAAGGTGGGACGGCTCTTCTGCGCGGCACCCCACGCATACGGCACGGCGGCGATCGCGAACCACGCCCACGCCGGCAGCCCGAGGAAGCTCGCCAGCGCGAACGCCACGATACCCGCGCACGAGCCGGCGATGTCGAGCGTGTACGCGGTGAGCGGCGCGAAGAGCCGGAAGAGCTTGGCGGTGCGCTGCGAGATCGCCGCGAAG
>CAYMQR010000769.1:0-2105 GCA_964392195.1 uncultured bacterium
CGAGCTGGCTCGCCGCCAACATCCCGTCCGGCTTCGCCGAGGGCGCGCTGCTCGAGAAGATGGTGCAGTTCGACGAGCGCGTGCGCTTCCTGCAAGCGTGGCAGAAGACGCTCTTCGAGGCGGGCTGGGCGGGCATCGCGTGGCCGAAGGAGTACGGCGGGCGCGGCGCCACGCTCATGCAGCAGGTGATCTACAACGAGGAGGTCGCGCGCGCCCGCGCCCCCGAGATCATCAACGTCATCGGCATCAACATGGTCGGGCCGACGATCATCGCCCACGGCACCGAGGAGCAGAAAAGGCGCTTCCTGCCGAAGATCCTGAGCTGCGAGGAGATCTGGGCGCAGGGCTACTCGGAGCCCAACTCGGGCTCGGACCTGGCGAGCCTCAAGACGCGCGCCGACGTCCGCGACGACGGCTTCGTGGTCAACGGCCAGAAGGTGTGGACCACCCTCGGGCCTTATGCCGACTGGATCCTGCTCCTCGCGCGCACCGACCCCGCGTCGCAGCGCCACAGCGGCATCTCGTGCCTGCTGGTGGACCTGAGGTCGCCGGGCGTCGAGGTGCGGCCGCTGGTGCAGCTCACCGGCGAGGCCGAGTTCGGCGAGGTGTTCTTCGACAACGTCTTCGTCCCGCGCGACAACCTCCTCGGGCGCCTGGGCGGCGGCTGGGAGACCGCGATGACCACGCTGCTCCACGAGCGCGGCACCCTCGCGATCTCGGTGCAGGTGCGCCTCGAGCTCACGATCGCCGCGGTGATCGAGCTCGCGCGCCGCGTGCACGTGCGCGGCAAGCCCGCGCTCGAGGATCACTCGGTGCGGCAGGAGCTCGCGCGCTGCGTCGCCGACGTGCGGATCATGCGCTGGAACAGCTACCGCAGCCTCACCAAGATCGCGCGCGACGGCATCCCGGGACCGGAGGGCTCGTTCGGCAAGCTCTTCTGGACCGACTTGAGCCAGCGGCTCTCGGAGCTGGCCGTGAACCTCGCCGGGCCGGCGGGGCTGGTCCCGCACGGCGAGCTCGGCGCCGTGGACCAAGGGCGCTGGGTGTATTCGTTCCTGCGCGCACGCGCGAACACCATCGAGGCGGGCACCAGCGAGATCCAGCGCAACATCGTCGGCGAGCGCGTGCTCGGGCTGCCCAAGGGCTGAGCGGAGGAGACACCGATGAACTTCGACCTGTCCGACGATCAGCGGATGCTCAAGGACACCGCGCGCTCTTTCCTCGAGCGCGAGGTGCCGAGCGCCAGGCTGCGCGCGCTCCTCGACGATCCGCGTGGCTACACCGACGAGCTGTGGGGCAAGATCACCGAGCTCGGCTGGCCGGGGCTCGCGGTCCCGGAGGCGTACGGCGGCGTGGGGCTCGGCTTCCTCGACCTCGCGGTGGTGCTGGAGGAGGCGGGCCGCGCGCTGCTACCCGGCCCGTTCTTCAGCGCGGCGGTGCTCGCCGGGCTCACGCTCGCCGACGCCGGCAGCGAGGCGCAGAAGTCGCGCTGGCTGCCGGAGATCGCGGCGGGCAAGGCGATCGGTGCGCTCGCGGTGTGGGAAGAGGGGGGCGCGTGGACGCCGCAGTCGATCGCGGCGAAGGCGCGCAAGGGGAAGGGCGGTTACACGCTCTCGGGCCGCAAGAGCGCCGTGCTCGACGCGCACGTCGCGGACTTCCTGCTTGTGGCTTCGAGGCTCGGCGGCGGCGTGGTGCTCCTCCTCGTCGACCCGAAGGCCAGGGGCGTGACGATCGAGCCGATGAAGACCGTCGACGGCACGCGCCGGCTCGCCGACGTCACGCTCACCGGGGTGAAGGTGGGCGACGACGCGATCGTGGGCGACGCCGCCGACGGCTGGCCCGCGATCTCGCGCGCGCTCGACCGCGCCGCCGCGGGGATGGCGGCCGAGATGGTGGGCGGGGCCGGCAAGGCGCTCGAGATGAGCGTCGAGTACGCGAAGATCCGGGTGCAGTTCGGGCGGCCGATCGGCAGCTTCCAGGCGATCAAGCACAAGTGCGCCGACATGATGCTGCTGGTCGAGAGCGCGCGCTCGGCGGCGCTCTACGCGGCGTGGGCGGTCGAGAACGGCGCGGCGGACGCGTCGATCTCGGCGAGCATCGCCAAG